>NZ_JBSFLV010000171.1:0-18185 GCF_053599215.1 Streptomyces sp. NPDC001002
GGCGGCGCGATCCTCTGCGAGGGCAGCAAGAACATCCGCGTCGAGGACGTCATCATCCTCAACCCGTCCGGCACGGGTGTCCGGGGGTCACCACTAGCCCGGGCCACCACCCCGAGTCATCGACGCGCGCTGCCCGGACGGGACCCTCGACCTGGGCCACCAGATCCTGCGTGAGCTGCTCCATGACCGCGAGGTACAGCTCTTCCTTCGTGCCGAAGGTGTAGTGCACGGTGGCCTGGGCGACCCCCAGCTCGGCGGCGATGGCCCGGGTGCTGCCGGCCGCGACCCCCTCCCGGGTCATGAAGTCGATGGCCGCTCTGATCAGCTGGGGACGGCGCTCGGCCGCGGAGACATGAGCCATGGCACCGACTATAGCCAGGGCGACTCAGTCTCACGAACAAGTCATTCGATCAAGTCGTACGCGCATAGCCGAACGCCCCGGCCGGACGCCCGGGACGAACACACTGATCGCGCCGCGGCCGCCGGGGTCCGGTCCTTGGCCGCGCGGGTCAGTTCCCGCCGGACAGCCGCTGCATACGTTTCCTCCACCACCCGCTCCGTGCAGCGGGACGAGCGAGGAGGCGGACCCGTGAGGCAAGACAGTGAGCTCGATACGTGTGTGATCGGCGCCGGACCTGCCGGGCTGGCGGTCGCCAGGGCCCTGGCGGAGCGGAATCTGCCGTACACGCAACTGGAGCGGCACACCGGGCCCGGCGGTATCTGGGACATCGACAATCCGGGCAGTCCGATGTACGAGTCGGCCCACTTCATCTCCAGCAGGACCCTGTCCGGCTTCGGCGGTTTCCCGATGCCCGACCACTTCGCGGACTACCCGCCGCACCGGCAGATCCTGTCGTACCTGCGGTCCTTCGCCGACGCCTACGGGCTGACCGACCGGATCGAGTACGGCGTCGAGGTCACGGACGTCGAGAAGAACGCGGACGGCACCTGGACCGTCACCCGGGCCGACGGCCGGGCGAGCCTGCACGGCCAGGTCGTGGTGTGCACGGGCGCGCAGCGGCACCCCAACATCCCTGAGCTGCCAGGGGAGTTCGACGGGGAGGTCCGGCACACCGTCGGCTACCGCAGCGCGGAGGAGCTGCGCGGCAGGCGGGTCCTGGTCGTGGGGGCCGGGAACTCCGGCTGCGACATCGCGTGCGACGCGGCCCGCACGGCCGACCGCGCGGTGATCAGCATGCGGCGCGGGTACTGGTTCATTCCGAAGCACCTGTTCGGACGGCCGGTCGACACCATCGCCGACAGCGGTCCCCAGCTGCCGATGTGGCTGGCGCAGCGCGTCTTCAGCGGTCTGCTGCGGATCGTCAACGGCGACCCGACGCGCCTCGGGCTGCAGAAGCCGGACCACAGGCTCTTCGAGACCCACCCGGCCATCAACTCCCTGCTGATCCACCACCTCCAGCACGGCGACATCACCGCCAGGCCCGGGATCGCCCGCGCCGAGGGCAGCACCGTGCACTTCACCGACGGCACGAGCGACGACTTCGATCTCGTCCTGCTCGCCACGGGTTACGTCCACAGGGTGCCGGTCGCTCAGCGGTACTTCGGCGACGAGCAGCATCCCGACCTGTATCTGTCGTCGTTCTCGCGCGAGCACGAGGGTCTGTTCGGCATCGGGTTCATCGAGACCAACTCGGGCGCGTACCAACTCTTCGACGCACAGGCCCAGTTGATCGCCGGGTATCTGCACGACGCGCGGCACCGGCTGCCGAACGCGGAACGCTTCGCGCAGCTGGTCCGCGCCGACCGTCCGGACCTGTCCGGCGGGCTGAAGTTCGTCGCCTCGCCCCGGCACACGGGCTACGTCGACAGCGGGGCGTTCGTGAAGTACCTCGGCAAGGTGGCACGGCGGATGGGCTGGCGCACCGAGGGCCGGGCGCCGCGGGCGCGCTCCCCGCGGCGCGTGGAGGCGACGGCATGAGCCGGTTCGACTTCACCGACAAGGTCATGCTGGTCACCGGTGGCGCGGGCGGAATCGGCAGTGCGCTGTGCCGCCGCTTCGCCGCCGGCGGCGCCCGCTGTGTCGTCGTCGACATCGACGGGGTCCGGGCCGAGAAGGTCGCCGCGGAGCTGGCCGGCGCCGGGCACACGGGCATCGGCTGCGACGTGTCGCAACGCACCGAGCTGGAGCGGCTGTTCGAGCAGGTGGCCGACGGCTACGGCCGCCTCGACGTGCTCGTGAACAACGTGGGCATGACCAGCTCGGAGCGTTTCGACGTCCGCAGCGTCGACAGCATCGAGCAGGAGATCACCCTCAACCTGATCTCCCCGCTGGTCGCGACCAGGATCGCGCTCCCCCTGCTCAAGACGGCCCGGGACGCCCGGGTGATCACCACGGTGTCACTCGGCGGGGTCTTCCCCCTGGGCGAGACCCCGATCTACACGGCGTCCAAGTTCGGGCTGCGCGGCGCGATGCTCGCCATCGGGCTCGACCTGCGGAGCAAGGGCATCCTGGCCGGGTCGGTGCTCCCGTCGGCGACCGACACCCGGATGCTGCGACAGGAGGCGGTGGACGGCGGGAACTCCATGCAGTTCCAGGAACCGCCGCAGCAGCCCGCCGACGTCGTCGCCGCCGTCGTGAGCCTGCTGGACAGGCCCCGCCTGGAGGCCTATCCGCGGGCCGGCGAGTCCCGGCTCGTGCGGTTCGCGATGCTCGTACCGAACCTGCTGCCCAGGATCTTCCCCCTGTTCCGCAAGCGCGGCGACCGCGGCATGGCCCGCTATCTGGAGGAGCTCCGCCGCCGCGGACTGGCCCGACAGACCGACGGGCGCTGGGAGTTGGTGGAGGAGGCATGACCAGGGACGAGACGCTGCACATCGTCAACCCCGCCACCGGCGAACCGATCACCACCCTCCCCGCCGCGAGCGCCGCCGACGTCACCAAGGCCGCCGAACGAGCGCAACTCACGTACGACTCCGGCATCTGGTCACGGCGGCCGGTCCGCGAGCGGGCCGCCGTACTGCTGCGCCTGGCCGACCTGATGGGCCGCGACGCCGAGATCCTCGCCCGGCTGGACTGCGAGGACGCGGGCAAGCCGATCACGGAGTGCCGTACGGGCGACGTACCGGGGGCGATCGAGTCGATCCGCTGGTTCGCCGAGGCCGCCGACAAGGTCTTCGGCCGGGTCGCGCCGGGTGGGCCCGACGGCTTGGGTCTCGTCACCCGCGAGCCGGTCGGCGTGGCCGCGGCGATCCTCCCGTGGAACTACCCTCTGGCGATGGCCGGTTGGAAGATCGGTCCCGCCCTCGCCGCGGGCAACTGTCTGCTGGTCAAGCCCGCGGAAGCGACCCCGCGTTCGGCCCTGCACCTGGCCGCCCTCGCCGCCGAGGCCGGCCTGCCCGACGGCGTGCTCACGGTCCTGCCCGGCCACGGCGAGGAGGCCGGAGCGGCCCTCGCCCGCGATCCCCTCGTACGGGCGCTCTCCTTCACCGGCTCCACCGCCACCGGCCGCCGCATCCTCAAGGACGCCGCCGACAGCAACTTCAAGCGCGTCTCCCTGGAGATGGGCGGCAAGAGCCCGCAGGTGCTGATGGCCGACGCGCTCTCCTACGGCGACGACCTCATCGCCGACATGATCGAGGCCGCGTTCCTGACGATGGGCCAGAACTGCACCGCCGGATCACGGGTGTTGGTGCACCGCAGCATCGCCGAGGAGGTCGTGGAACGGTTCACCGCGGCGGCGCGGGAGCTCGTCATCGGCGATCCGGCAGATCCCCGTACCCAGCAGGGACCGCTCATCGACCGCGCCGCCTTCGACCGGGTCGCGGGTGCCGTGGACGCCGCCCGGGCGGCCGGAGCCCAGATCCACACCGCGGGACTCCCCCACGGGCTGCCCCCGCGCGGCGCCTACTACCCGCCCACCGTGATCACCCGCGTCCCCGCCGAAAGTGCCGTCCTGACAAGGGAGTTGTTCGGCCCCGTGGTCACGGTCGAGACCTTCGGCCCGGAGGACGAGGCGGTACGGATGGCGAACGCCACCGAGTACGGGCTCGCCGCCTCCGTCTGGACCCGCGACCTCGACACCGCGCTGCGGCTGGCCCGTGGCATCGAGGCGGGCGTGGTCTCCGTCAACGCCTACAGCGAGGGCGACATCACCACGCCGTTCGGCGGTTGGAAGCAGTCCGGATTCGGTGGCGTGGAGAAGTCCACGAACGCCTTCGACCAGTGGACCCGGGAGAAGACGGTCTGGATCCGCACCCGTTGATCCCGTCCCCTTTCGTCGACCCCGTTCGCGCCCGTCACTCGCGGTGCGCCGCCGCCCGGAGCAGTTCCTCCCGCAGTCGGACCGGGGAGGTGCCGTGCCAGCGGCGCACCGCGCGACGCAGGGCCCGTTCGTCGGAGAAACCCGCTCGGTGGGCGATGTCACGCAGCGTCAACTCCGGGCGCAGCAGCAGCTGTTCGACGCGCTCCCGGCGTACTCCCTCGGCGAGTGCCTCGTAGGTCGTGCCGCAGTCGGCGAGCCTGCGGCGCAGTGTCCGCTCGCTCGTCGCATGCCGTCGTGCCTGTTCACCGAAGGACGGGATCACCGGGAGGCTCTGCGCGACGGAGATCTCCAGCACTTCGAGGAGGTCCTGCTGGTCGGTGCGGGCGGCCAGTTGGGCATCGAGCGTCTCCAGGGTGGCGGCGTACGTCACCGGGTCCCGGCCGGGCATCCGGGCGCCGGCCCAGGCGGGGTCGACGACGATGCGGTCGGCCGGGGCGCGGAAGCGGACCGGACAGCCGAACAGGGCGCCGTACAGCTCGCGTTGCCGGGGCGGCGGCGCGGAGAACTCCACCACGCGCGGGACGAAGTCCGGGCCGACGGCCAGTCGGGACAGGGTGACCACGGAGGCGAACCCCTCCTCGATCAGGAAGGACGCCACGCTCGGGTCGATGGCGGGGTCGGGCAGGTCGGCGCGCAGGACGAAGGCGCCGTCCTCGTGCACGCCGGTCGACCACACGGTCATCGCGCCGGAGATGTTCTGGTACCTCACCCCGGTCTCGATGGCGTGCCGCAGCGTGTCGGCGGCCAGCAGCGCGAACCCGAGCAGCCCCCACGCGGTCAGGTGCTGGGTCGCGCCGACCTTGAGCCCCAGCCGCTCGTCCCCGGTGAGTTCCAGCGCGCGCTTGATCACCGCGCTGCCCTGCCGGTACGACACCCGCAGCGCGGCGGAGCGCATGAGCGTCTCGTCCAGGCCGACCCGGCCGAGCAGGGGCCGCAGGTCGATGCCGCGTTCGTCGGCGACCATGACGAGGTAGCGCAGGATGTTCGGCTGGATCGTCGCCGACGTGCTGCGGTTCGTCCCCGACGGGTCCGGCGGGGTGGGGGCAGGGAGCATCGCACTCACCTTCTCGTGTGCGCCCACCGTAAGCACCCGGGCGCCGGGGGACGCCGGCCGTGGCCGCCCGGGTCCCCTCAACGGCCCCCGACGTCCTGCGTCCGCCCCGCCACGGCTGACTACGGTCCGTGCATGTCCCTCAGCGCTCCAGGTCGAGCCCAGGCCGGGCGCCCCGCCGCGAAGGCCGGTGCCCGCAGGTCGGCGACCCTCGCGTTCGCCGCGCAGGGTGTGTCCGTCGCCGCCGTGTACACGACCGTCCCGGCGGTCACCGAACACCTGCGGCTGCCCCCGCTCCTGACGACCGTCACGCTGGTCGCGGTGGCTCTGACGGCGGGCGCCGGCAGCTTTCTCGGCCTGGCCGCGGTCCGCGTCGCCGGTCCCGTCCCGACGATCCGCGGGGCCCTGGTGACGGCCGCCGCCGCGCTGACGCTGATCGGAGTGGCCCCCGGCCGGGCGACCGCGGTCTGCGCGTACGTCGTCTTCGGCATCGCGATCGGTGCCCTCGACGTCGGGATCAACACCCGGGCCGCCGCGATCGAACGCGCCTACGGCCGCAGCGTCTTCGGCTCCTTCTACGCGGCGTGGAGCGTGGGCGGTGTCGTCTCGGCCCTGCTCACCGCGGGGGCGGCCCGGCTGGGCTGGCCCGTGTCGGGCGGTCTGTCCGTGCAGGCGGGCATCCTCCTGGTCGTCGCCTGCTGCCTGCGCACGCACGCCCTGCCCACCGCCGCGGAATCGTCGTCCCCGTCGGCGCAGTCACCCCTGGGCCGCCGCCTCTGGCTCCGGCTCCTCCCCTTCGGCCTGGTCCTCCTCGTCGTCTACGTCGTGGACTCGACGGTCTCCGCCTGGTCCGCGGTCTATCTGCGCCGGGACCTCGCCGCGTCCCTCGCCGTGGCGCCGATGGCGTACGCGGCCTACCAGGCCGGCACGGTCGCGGGCCGTGCCGCCACCGACCGTCTCGTGCGGAGATTCGGGGCGGTGGCCGTCGTACGCACCGCCGCTGTGCTGGTCGCGGGTGCGCTGGCGGGCATGGCCGCCGCGCCGACCTGGCCGTTCGCCGTGCTCGCGGCCGGGGCGGTGGGGCTCGGGGCGTCCGTGCTGGCCCCGCTGTGTCTGGCCGGCGCGGCCCGGTTGCGGCCCGGCGCCGCGGAGGCCGTCCTGGCGCGCCTGAACCTCTTCAACTACGCGGGTGTCGTCACGGGCGGCGCCGTGAGCGGACTCCTCGGCTCCACCGGCGAGTTCCGTCTGGCCTACGCGGCACCGGCCGCCCTGGCGATGCTCGTCCTGATCGCGGCCCGCCACTTCACCCCGCTACTGCTTGACCGCGCCGGCCAGTCCGTTGATGAAGAACCGCTGCAGCACGATGAAGATCACGACGATGGGCAGCAGGGTGATGACCGACCCCGCGCAGACCAGGGTCCAGGCGGTGGAGTTCTGGCCGATGAAGTTGAACATGCCCACCGACAGCGTGTGCAGTTCGGGGCGGGAGAGGGTGAAGACCAGCGGGATGAAGAAGCTGTTCCAGGCGGTGATGCAGGCGAACAGGCCGACGGTCGCCAGCATCGGCCCGGACAGCGGCAGCATGATCCGCCAGAAGATCTGGTGGAAGTTGGCCCCGTCCACGCGGGCCGCGTCCTCGAGGCCCCGGTCGATCGTCGTGAAGTAGCCCATGAAGAGGAAGGTGCCGAAGACCATCCCGCCCGCCGACTGGACGATGACCACCGACCAGAGGGTGTTGAGGAGATGGAGGCGTTGGATCAAGTCGAAGACCGGGATGATCGTGTAGCCGTGCGGCAGGAAGAGCGTCACCCCGACCAGGCCCAGCCAGATCTTCTTGCCGGGGAAGTCGGTGCGGGCCAGCACATAGCCCGCCATCGAGGTGGCCAGCAGCGTGACGACGACCGTCCCCATGGCGAACAGGACCGTGTTGACGAAGAACCGGCTGAAGTCGGCCTGCGTCCAGGCCTCGCTGTAGTTGGACCAGTGGAACTCGGACGGGATCGGGTTCAGCCCGCCGGAGAAGAAGCCGTCGGTGCTCTTGAGTGAACTGCCCAGCGCCCACAGGAACGGATAGAGCCAGACGAGGCCGCCGCCGAGCAGTGCGAGATAGAGCAGGCCGCGTCGGCCTCGGCGCAGGCTCAACCGCGTTCGGAGGCGCGGGCGTTGGGACAGTGTGGACATCGACGTGACCCTTTACTGGTTGGCGGCCGTGCGCCGACGGGTGAGCCGGCGCAGGGCGAGGACCTGCAGCGCGGAGAAGACGATGAGGAGCAGTCCGTAGAGGAACGAGGCCGCGGAGGCCAGGCCGATGTCGGGCTGGGCGGCGGCGCCCGCGGAGCCGCCAAACGCCAGGTGGTAGATGTAGGTGTTGACGACCTCGGTGGCGAAGTACGGGCCGCCGCCGGTGAGGACCTGCACCAGGTCGAAGACCTGGAAGCTGCCGATGAACGCCAACACCACGATGACGACGCCGACTTGGCGCAGCATCGGGATGGTGATGCGGAAGAAGGACTGCACCGGCCCGCAGCCGTCGAGCTTCGCCGCCTCGTACAGCTCGGCCGGGATGGTCTGGAGTCCGGCGAGGAAGTAGACGAGGTTGTAGCCGAGGGTGTGCCAGATGCCGATCGCGATGATCACGGCCAGGGCGGTGTGCGGGTCGCCGAGCCAGTCGATCCGCCCGTCGGTCACCCCGGTCTTGGCGAGCAGACTGCCCGCCGAGTCACCGAAGTTGGCGAGCATGAGCTGGATGACGACCCCGACGACCGCCGCCGAGGTGACGACGGGGATGAAGTAGACGGTCCGGAAGAACAGCGCGAACTTCAGCTTCGGGTTGTTCAGTACGAGGGCGAGCGCCAACGCCAGCAGGAGCTGCACCGGGACGAGCACGAACGCGTAGACGAAGGTGTGCTCGACGGCGCCCCAGAAGATGCGGTCGTGCAGGATCTGCCGGAAGTTGGCGAGGCCCACATAGTCGCCGGGTTCACCGATGCCGTTCCAGCGGTAGAAGGTGTATCCGAAGGAGGCGATGATCGGGTAGATCACGAAGGCCAGCAACAGCACGGCCATGGGGGCGAGATAGACGTACGACCACGTGGCTGCGCGGATGCGGCGGCCGAGGCCGGGCCGGGGGGCGACCGGTGGTGCGGTGCGGTGCGGCAGTTCGCGCCGGCGGGTGGCGAGGAGTGACATGGCGGCGGCTCAGGCCTTCTTCGTGGTGTACGGCTTTGTGGGGTCCCAGTCCGCGAAGACGTAGTCGGACGTGCTGACCTTCTTGCCCTGCTTGGCCACGGCGGCGACCGCGTCGGACAGGAGCTGGAACTTCTTCTCGGCCAGGTCGCTCAACGCACTGTGTACGTCCTTGATCTGGCCGGTGTAGACGCCGGTCACCACGTCGCTGATGTCCGGCTTGGGGACGCTGGGTGCGACGGCGGCCAGTCCCGGGTTGCGCACGAGGGGCACCGGACCGCTCAGTACCTGCTCGGTCATGCCGACGAAGGCGGCGAAGGGTTTGGAGTCGATGCCGTCCGGGTTGTTGTTCGCGGGGTGCGCGGAGACGCCGTTGAGGTCCTCGACCCAGCGGCGCCCGGCGGCGGGCGACGTCAGCGCGTCCAGCCACTGGAAGGCCTCGTGCGCCTTCTTGGTCTTGGCGGAGACCGCGGCGAAGGAGCCGTTGCCGACCGGGTCGGCGTAGTAGTAGCCCTGCGGAGTCGTGGTGGGCGAGGGCAGGGTGACCAGGCTGTAGTCGGTGAACTTGTGCTGGGTCCACTCGGGTTGGTTCCACACGCCGCCGACGGTCATGCCGAACTTGCCGCGCTCGAAGAACGCGCGCGCCGCTTCGTCGGAGAGGCTGACGGAGTTGGGGTGGAAGAAGCCGCGCTTCTTCCATTCGACGAACAGCTCCAGGAAGTCGGCGTAGGCCCGGTCGGTGGCGAAGGTCCACTTCCCGACGCGGTAGTCGAGGCCCGCGCCGGGGAGGGTGGGGGCGCCGCCCGGTGCGCCCGCGCCGCGGACGAACAGATCCAGCCACCAGGCGAGTACGCCGATGCCGTCGGCGTTGCCGAAGCCGAGGCCGTACGCCTTGCCGCCGCTCTTCTTGGTGATCGTCTGGGCGGCGCTGGTCACCTCGTCCCAGGTACGGGGCACCTTCACGCTCCCGTCCGGGTTCGTGAGGCCGACGGACTTGAAGACGCCGTTGTGGATGTAGAGCTGGTACTGCGGGCCCGAGCCCTTCAGCGGAGCCGAATAGACCTTGCCGTCGAAGACGTTGGCGCCTTCCAGGAAGGTGCCCTCGGGGAAGCGCGCCTGCCACTTCGGGGTCGCCCACTCGTCGAGCGGGTGCAGCCAGCCCTTGGCGACCTGCTCGGCGACGCTGGGCACCTGCGGGATCATGAAGACGTCCGGCGGGTTGCCGCTGCGGTTGGCGAGCGCGACCAAGTCGGCGTACTTGGCGTTCTGTTGGGTCGTCTTCTTGACGCCGACCCCGCTGTGCCCCTTCTCGAAGAGGTCGATCTCCTTGTCGACCCAAGGGGCTTGGGTGACGTACCAGTCCCAGTAGGTGAGCGCGTCCGCCGACGACGAGGACGAGCCGGAGCCGCAGGCGCTCAGGCCGCCGCCCACCGCGAGGGTGCCGGCGCCGAGTGCGGCGGTGCGCAGGAGGGCGCGTCTGGAGACGTTCGACGAAGTCATCTGGTGTTCCTCCGGCATGTAACGTTCACTGAACCGTTTACAGTAACGGGGACGTTAAGGGGGCGCCCCACAGCCGTCAAGAGGTTCGGCAATGCTGGGGAAACTCCGGACAGGCACCCGCACCTGGGCGTAGAGAATCCCGCGCCGGTTGTGTAACTTTTTCATCGGTGTTACTTACATCGGCCGTTCACCGGGGCAAGGAGAAGCAGCGCATGGCTCAAGGTCGGGGTTCCGCAGGTCGGGCGACGATCCGTGACGTGGCGTCGCGCGCGGGCGTGTCCGTCGCCACCGTGTCGCGGATCCTCAGCGAGGCGTACACGGCGCCTCCGGCCACGCACGAGCGGGTCATGCAGGCCGTGCGCGACCTCGACTACGTGGTCAACACCAACGCCCGCACCCTCAGCACGACTTCGGGGCTGGTGGCGATGGTGGTCAACGACATCACCTCACCGTTCTTCATGAACGTCGCGTCCGGGGTGGAGGAGCAGGCCGTCGCCGACGGCCGGGTCTGCCTGGTCTGTTCCACCCAGGGGGTCCCGGAGCGCGAGCTGTCGGTGATCAACCTGATGCGCCAGCGCGGCGCGGAGGCGATCATCCTGGTCGGCGGCATGGCCGAGACCGACGAGCATCTCACCCAACTCGCCGCCGCCGCCGAGGGGATGGACCGGGCCGGCGCCCGCCTGGTGCTCTGCGCCCGGCCGTGGAAGGGCACCAAGGCGCCGGTGGACGTGGTGGAGTGCGACATGGAGGCCGGCGCCTTCGCCGCCACCAGTCATCTGCTCTCCGCCGGCCACACCCGGGTGGCCCACCTGGCGGGCCCGCACGAGTTCAGCGTGGCCGGTCAGCGTCTCGAAGGATACGAACGGGCGCTGCGCGCACACGGCGTCAAGCCCGACCCGGCACTCGTCGCCGAGACCGACATGACACGCGAGTCCGGCTACGAGGCGGCGGGCCGCCTCCTCACCGACACCGATGCCACCGCGATCTTCTGCGCCAGCGACATGAGCGCGGCGGGCGCCATCGCCGCCGCCCGCGACCTGGGCCGCTCGGTCCCCGACGAACTCTCCGTGGTCGGCTTCGACGACATCCCGCTCGCCGAGGACCTCTACCCGCGCCTGACCACCGTGCACGTCCCCCAGCAGGAACTCGGCCGCTCCGCCGCCCGCCTGGCCCTGCACCGCCGCCCCACGGATCCGCCCAGTCGCCGTGTGGTGCTCGGCTCGCACGTCGTCGTACGCCGGTCGGTGGCACCCCCGGCCCGCCTCAACACCGTCGGAAAGGCGGACAGTTGACATCCGAAGACCGGCTCCTCTCGCCGTACACCGGCTGGACGCGTACGCACTGGGAGGCACTGGCCGACGCACAGCTGGCCGCCGTCCGCCCGTACGCCACCGACCACCACGCCCTCCTCCATCTGCCCGGCCCCGCCAGCCGCTCCGGCCGGCACAGTGACGGCCTCGAAGGCTTCGCCCGCACCTTCCTGCTCGCCGGGTTCCGCCTGGCCCACTCCGGCGACAACGACCCGGGCGGTCACGCGAGTTGGTACGCCGAGGGCCTGACCGCCGGCACCGACCCGAGCTCCCCGGACCACTGGCCGAGCATGCGCGAGTGCAGACAGGCCAAGGTCGAGTGCGCGTCGGTGGCCATCGCGCTGCACGAGACCCGGCCCTGGATCTGGGACCGGCTCGACGACGGCGTACGACAACGGATCGTCGCCTGGATGACGGAGCTGCTCGGCAGTGACGTGCCGGACAACAACTGGGTCTGGTTCAGGGCGATCACGTCGGCGTTCCTGCGTTCGGTCGGCGCCCCGTGGAGCGCACCGGACATCGACCACGCGATCGCGCGGACGGAGGACTGGTACGCGGGCGACGGCTGGTACGCCGACGGCGGCACCGGCGGCACGCTGCGGCACTTCGACCACTACTCGGGCTGGGCCATGCAGTACTACCCGCTCTGGTACTGCCGCATCTCGGGCACGGCCGCGCATCCGGACCTGCTCCCCCGCTACCGGGCCCGGCTGCGCCGCTACCTCGACGACGTCCAGTACCTCGTGGCGGCCGACGGCGCCCCGCTGTACCAGGGCCGCTCCCTCACCTACCGCTACGCGACGCTCTGCCCGCTGTGGGTGGGCGCCGTCTTCGACGCCACTCCCCTGCCCGCGGGCCGCACCCGCCGCCTGGCGAGCGGAGTGCTGCGGCACTTCACCGAAGCCGGCTGCTTCGACGAGCACGGGCTCCAACCGCTGGGCTGGCACGGGGAGTTCCCGGCCATCAGACAGCCCTACTCCGGGCCCGGCTCCCCGTACTGGTCGAGCAAGGGCTTCGCCGGACTGGTGCTGCCGCCGGAACACCCGGTGTGGACGGAGAAGGAGGAGGCCCTGCCGATCGAGACCCGGGACGTGCGGCGGACGGTGACCGCCCCGGGCTGGCTCGTCTCCGGCACGGCCGCGGACGGGGTCGTACGCGTCGTCAACCACGGCAGCGACCACGCCTTCGGTGACGGCGTCGACGTCGAGGCGGACGACCCGACGTACACCCGCCTCGCCTACGCCACCCACGCGGCCCCCGACAGCACGGAGGCGAGCCTGAACGACCCGCTCGACTCGCACTTCGCGCTGCTCGACGCCGACGAACGCCCGTCCCACCGCCGCCCGTTGACCCGGCTGCACCTAGGTGTGCGCACCGCCGTCTCCCGCCACCGCGCCCACTGGCCACTCGGCCCGGTACCCGCCCCGTACGCCCACGACCCCGCGCCCGCCTTCCGCGCGGGTCCGTGGATCACGACGGCATCCGTGTTGAACGGCCCGCTGGAGGTGCGGCTCGCACGCGTCGACGGCCCGATCGAGGGACCACTGCGGCTGCGGCTCGGCGGCTACTGTCTGGCCGCCGACGAGCCGCCGCTCGCACACGAGGAGACCGGGCCTGCCGCGTGGGTGAGCCGCTCGACCGGCCTGTCCAGCACGGTGGTCGGTCTGCGCGGCTTCGACCGAGCAGGCATCACCACCGCGCGGGACGCCAACGCCTTCGGCCCGTACTCGGCGACACCCTGGCTCGCCACGACCGAGGAGGTCGAACCGGGCGCGGTGTACGCCGCGTTGGTCTGTCTCTCCGGAGTGGTCGAAGGCCCGGGTGCCGCCGAAGCCGTACGTCTGGAGGTCGCCTACGACGGTGACGGCACCGCGCTCGCCTCGGTCAGCTGGCCCGACGGCACCGAGGACAACGTCCGTCTGGAGCCGCCGAGTTGACCCGTGCGCCGGGATCAGGTGCCGTACGTCTCGATCACGTGCCGTCGATGAGCCGGACCGCGATCGCTGGGCTGAACTGGCCGGCGGGGACTGTCGGTGCGATGCCGCACTGCCCGTCGGAGTTGCCCGGTGTCTTCACCCACAGCAGCAGGTCCTCGGCGCCGCCCACGCGCGCGGTGACGCCGAGTTTTCGCCCGGCCGGGTTGCACCACTCGCCGTTGGAGCCGTTGCCGTTGCGGCTGGTGTCGACGACGAAGTGGGAGCCGCCGCCGAGCGCCGAGTCGATCGAGTTGCCGTAGGTCTCCGAGGACGAGGTGGTGTAGAAGTTCGAGACGTTCACGGAGAAGCCGCGGACGGTGGCGATGCCCGCGGACCTCAGCCGGCTCGCCATGGTCGCGGGGGCGACCCAGTTGGTGTGCCCGGCGTCCAGATAGGCCCAGGTGTTGGGTGCCTTCTGCTGGAACATCTGGGCGGCGTAGGCGAGCATCGCGAGGCGGTCGCTGATCTGCGCACTCGTCAGGCAGCTGAAGTCCGACAGGGCGTCCGGCTCGATGACGACCACGGCGGGGCGGTCGCCCACCGCCGCCGCGAAGGTGGAGATCCAGGTGCGGTACTCGGCCACGCTGCCCGCGCCGCCGGACGAGTGGCCGCCGCACGCGTCCCGGAGCGGGATGTTGTACGCGACGAGGACGGGCAGTCTGTCGTGGCTGTCGGCGGCACCGACGTAACTGGAGACGGCCGGCCCGATGCCCCCGCTCTCGGCGGCGAACCAGCGGGCGATCGGCTGCGAGGCGATGGCCGACTGGATGCGTGCGGCTCGGGTGTCGGAGGGGTTGTTGCGGACCCAGACGGCCGGGCCCGAGTCGGGGTTGGAGTAGAAGCCGCTGGTCAGGGAGATCGGACTGGCGGCGGCCGCCGAACCGGCTGACAGGAGCGGCAGCGGCGCAACGAGCAGACAGATCAAGGCAGTTCGGAGCGCGACGGTCTTGAGTGAAGCGGTATTGAGCGAGCGGGTATGGAGCATGCCTTTCCAGCGCATGGGAATCCCTTCCTCTCAGCGGGCCGAGTCCGCGGCGAAGGTCGCGACCCAGGCGAGCGCGGAGTTCCAGTTGATGGCGATCTCGTTGGTCGAGTACGAGTAGATGTCGTCGATGTAGCAGGTGGCGGGGGCGCAGCCGACCAGGTTCTGCTGCGCGACCGGGTCCTGGAGGGCCGAGTCGGGGCCGCCGGCCAGTGAACCGGGCGGCGGGCTCGGCAACTCGGGGTCGATCTGGTGGGCCCAGATGCGGTTGTGCTGGTTGTGGCTGAACCGGGTGCCGTAGCCGGTGACGAAGGACTGGTTCAGGGCGTTGCGGCCGAGCAGGTAGTCCAGCGACTCCAGGGCGGCGCCGCGGTAGACGTCCCGGTGGGTGAGGTCGTACGCGGTCGCGATGACCATGGCGTTGTTCGCGGTGACGCTGTTGGAGCCCCAGGCGTAGGCGCCGTCGGCGGTCAGGCTGGGGTTCGGGTAGCCCTGCGACCGCTCGTCCCGCACGAACCCGTCCGCGACCGCGAGGACCCGCTTGCGGGCGGCGGCGACCATGCGGTCGGGGAAGCGGTTCGGCAGCCGGACGACGGTGAGGTCGGCGAGCGCGCCGGTGTCCCGCCAGGAGAACCCGGCCGGGGTGATCTCCGTGTCGATGCGGGACAGGTAGGTGCGGTCGTGCGTGGTGGCGTACAACTCCGTTGCCGCCCAGGAGAATTCGTCGGTCACGTCCGTGTCGGCGTACGCTCCCCCGCCGACGCTGTCGCTGCTCGGGGCGTAGACGTCGGGGTGGGCGAGCGCGGCCTTCCAGGCGGTCTCGGCAGCGGTCAGGCAGGCGCGCGCGAAGGCCGCGTCGTAGCGGGCCCAGACCCGGGCGCACTGGGCGCCCGCGGCGGCCAGGTTGAGGGTCGCGGCCGTGGACGGCGCGTGCAGGTAACGGGGTTGCGAGTCCTGGTCGGGCCGAGTGGGAAGGGCACTCCAGGCCAGGTCGTGGATCTTGTGGTGGGCCATGCCGGCCAGCGGCTCGCCCGCGGGCACCTGCATGCTCAGCAGGAACTCCGTCTCCCAGCGGGACTCGTCGAGCACGTCCGGGACGCCGTTGTGGTTCTCGGGGATGCTCAGCAGTCCGTCGCGCAGGCCTGCGGAGTCGCCCTGGGCGCGGGAGCGTTCGTAGGAGTCCATCAACTGCCATGCCGCGAGGGCCCCGTTGACGATGTACTTGCCCTGGTCGCCGGCGTCGTACCAACCGCCTTGGACGTCCAGTGAGTAGTCGCACGTGCCGGGCAGGCAGGGCACGTCCGTGTCGCCCTTGTTCGGGGCCACGCCGACGTGACCGGCGGGCCGGGCGTAGGCGTCGCCCGCGTACCGGGCCTCGATGGGGGTGCCGCTGCGGACATCGTAGAAATACCCCAACGCGTCCTTGCGCAGGGAGGTGTACGGGTTGTCCGCGATGGCGAACGGGTAGCTGGTCGCGTCGCCGACCGCGAGCGTGTACCCCGTTCCGGCCTTGCGCACCGAGCTGAAGTCGGCGATGTGCACGTGGTCGCCGGAGGCGGTGTCCGTGCCCTGGACGTGGGTGCGTCCGACCTTCACGACCGCACCGGAGGCGTCGAGCAGGCGCCAACGGACCGGTTCGGCCGAAGAGTTGACGATGGACGCCCTCTTGGGGCCGTGGACCGCGTAGCCGTACTGGTTCGTCCGCACCGGGGAGCCGAAGTCGCGTCCGCCGCCCGGGGGTGTCGCCCCGCCGGTGAGGGAGACGTCGTCGATGCAGAGGGTGAACGGCTGGGCGGCGCCGCCCTGTTGGAAGGAGAGCTGGGCGTGCAGGTCGGCGCGCGTGGAGGTGCCGGTGAACTGGAAGGTCTTGGGTGTGGTGGTGACGGCGGCTGTTTTGTTCAGGGTGGTCGTGACCGGAGCGGTGGGCACCTGCAGCACGGCGTGGATCGACACGTCCCGAGTGGCGGACGCGGTGAAGCGGAGCGTGTAGGGCCGGCCGGCTTCCAGGGGGATGTCGTTCTGGCCGATCATGGAGTCCCATACGTTGACGGTCCCCGCGGGGACGTTCGCGCACAGGCGGCCCAGGTCGACGGTGGACGGCGTGTTGCCACTGCTCCACCACGGGGTCTTCACGCTGTCGAACGTGCCGTTGAGCACGCGTTCGTAGGGTGCTTCCGCGGCGTGCGCGGGCGTTGTGGCGGTCGCGGCCAGGGTGGCGGCGGTCAGGGCGGGCGCGAGGAACACCGCGCCCCATCTGTGCTTGCGGAGTCTGGTCCTGCGGTACATACCGGGCCCTTCTCGGTGACAGGGTTCCCGGCTCGGTGCGGCGTCAGTGCCAGATGGTGGGTGGGGGCGACGAGGCTGTCAAGACTTCACACACAGGAGCCTTTTCCACGTCCGGACCCTTCACAGACTGAACCCGCCGCTCCTACTCTGCGACTGTAAGCGCTTCCAATTCTGACGGGAAGCATCACGCAGGTACCGGCCGAGCTGTGGCGTCAACCCAGCTTCATCCCTGTTCAGAAGCGAAAGACACGTCGGGGTCGATGGGGCTCCCGGCTGTTATCGCTCTCGGATTTCGGCAGACGGAGGGTCACCGCAGTGAGCACGTTCGATCCCGGCTTCCTGTGGGGTGCCGCCACATCGAGTTACCAGATCGAGGGGGCGGTCGAGGAAGACGGCCGGGGTCCCTCCATCTGGGACACCTTCGCGGCCACCCCGGGCGCCGTCCGGGACGGTGACACCGGAGCCGTCGCGGCCGACCATTACCACCGCTTCCCCGAGGACATCGCGCTGATGACCGAACTCGGCCTGCGCGCCTACCGGTTCTCCCTCGCCTGGCCCCGGATCCAGCCCTCCGGCTCCGGTCCGGCCGACCGGCGCGGCCTCGACTTCTACCGCCGCCTCACCGACACCCTCCTCGACCACGGCATCCAGCCCTGGCCCACGCTCTACCACTGGGACCTGCCCCAGCCGCTGGAGGACGCCGGCGGCTGGCCGGTCCGGGACACCGCCGAGCGGTTCGCCGAGTACGCCACTCTCGCGCACGGCGCATTGGGCGACCGCATCACCAACTGGACCACCCTCAACGAGCCCTGGTGCTCGGCGTTCCTGGGCTACGCCACCGGCCGGCACGCCCCGGGCCGCCACGAACCCGCCGCCGCCGTACGCGCCGCCCACCACCTGCTGCTCGGCCACGGCCTGGCCGCGGAGGCGATCCGGGGCGCCGGCTCGCGCGTCGGCATCACCCTCAACCTCACCCATGTCACCCCGCTCTCCACCGACCCCGCCGACCAGGACGCGGCCCGCCGCATCGACGGCATGCAGAACCGGCTCTTCCTCGACCCGCTGCTGCGCGGCACCTACCCCGCCGACGTACTCGACGACATCCGCGAGATCACCGACGCCGACCACATCCACGACGGCGACCTGAAGCGGATCGGGGCCCCGCCGGACCACCTCGGCATCAACTACTACGCGCCGATGCTGGTCGCCGGCAGTACGACTCCGGCCCAAACCGCCTATGTGGGCTCGCCGTTGGTCCGCGTCGCCGACGGAGGCAGGCCCAGGACCGCGATGGGCTGGGAGATCGACGAGGGGGGACTGCTGCGCCTGCTCCTGCGGATCAAGAACGACTATCCGGCCCTGCCGCTGTACATCACGGAGAACGGGGCCGCCTTCGACGACGTGGTGGCGCACGACGGGGTGCACGACGCGGACCGCGTGGCCTATCTGGACGGCCACATCCGCTCCTGCGCGGCGGCGATCGACCTCGGTGTGCCGCTCAAGGGCTACTTCGTCTGGTCGCTCCTCGACAACTTCGAGTGGTCCTTCGGCTACGCGCCCCGCTTCGGCATCGTGCACGTCGACTACCCGACCCAGCGCCGCACACCCAAG
>NZ_JBSFLV010000172.1:0-18073 GCF_053599215.1 Streptomyces sp. NPDC001002
AGGAGCGGGGTCTGGGGCGGAGCCCCAGAAGGATGGGACGGGTAGGGGCGGCGGGGGCGAGGAAAACCCGCTAGCCCCCGGACGTGTCCAGCTCCGCGTCCTCGCTCAACCCGGCACAATCGTACGGATCCTTCAGCCAACCATCAGGCAGCACAACCCGGTTGTTCCCAGACGTACGCCCACGCGGCCCGTCCGCCCCACTCGGCCAAGCCTGATCCAGCTCCAACTCGTCCAGCCCGGCCCGCAGTTCGGCCAGGGACGACGTAACAGCCAACCGCTTCCGCATCTCGCTGCCGACCGAGAACCCCTTCAGGTACCAAGCGACATGCTTCCGGAAGTCGATGACGCCCCGCGCCTCGTCCCCGATCCACTCACCGAGCAAGGTCGCATGACGCACCATCACATCGGCGACAACACGCAACGACGGCCGCGCGACGTCATCCCGCCGCCCCTCGAACCCCGCCACCAGATCCGCGAACAGCCAAGGCCGCCCCAGACACCCACGCCCGACGACGACCCCGTCGACACCGGTCTCACGCACCATCCGCAGCGCATCCTCGGCCGACCAGATGTCCCCGTTCCCCAGCACGGGAATCTCCGGCACATGCTCCTTCAACCGCGCGATCGCCTCCCAGTCGGCCGTACCGCCGTAGTGCTGAGCAGCCGTACGCCCGTGCAACGCGATCGCCGTGACACCCTCCTCCACCGCGATCCGCCCCGCGTCGAGGTACGTGATGTGATCGTCGTCGATCCCCTTGCGCATCTTCATCGTCACCGGCAAGTCCCCGGCCCCGGACACCGCCTCGCGCAGAATCGACCGCAGCAGGTTCCGCTTGTAAGGAAGCGCGGACCCACCACCCTTCCGCGTCACCTTCGGCACCGGACACCCGAAGTTGAGGTCGATGTGATCGGCGAGCCCTTCCTCCGCGATCATCCGCACCGCCTTGCCCACCGTCGCCGGATCGACCCCGTACAGCTGAATCGAGCGAGGCGTCTCCGTCGCGTCGAAACGGATCAACTGCATCGTCTTCTCGTTGCGCTCGACCAGCGCCCGAGTGGTGATCATCTCGCTGACGAACAGCCCTTTGCCTCCGCTGAACTCCCTGCACAGCGTGCGAAAGGGCGCGTTGGTGATCCCGGCCATGGGAGCCAGGACGACGGGCGGCTGGACAATGTGCGGCCCGATCATCAGGGGCGCGGCGGTCGTGGACATTCCCCCATTGTCCCGCACACCGAAGACCGCCCGGGCCGAAGATCTTGTATCGGTCATTAGTTAGACACACTATCGACACGAGCGTACGATGGAACGCATGCCCGAGCTCAGCCACCGCCGCCGCATGCTGGTGCTCGCGATCTGCTGCATGAGCCTGCTGATCGTGAGCCTCGACGTCACCATCCTGAACGTCGCCCTCCCGTCGATGCAGGACGAGTTGCACGCGAGTACGGCCGGCCTCCAGTGGACGATCGACGCGTACACCCTGGTCCTGGCCTCGCTGCTGATGCTGGCCGGGTCGACGGCGGACCGGATCGGCCGCAAGCGCGTGTTCATGGTGGGCCTGGTGGTCTTCAGCCTCGGCTCGCTGCTGTGCTCCCTCGCCCCGAACCTCGACGCGCTGATCGCGTTCCGCATGATCCAGGCCATCGGCGGCTCGATGCTCAACCCGGTGGCGATGTCGATCATCACCAACACGTTCACGGACCCGCGGGAGCGCGCGAAGGCGATCGGCGTGTGGGGTGCGGTGGTCGGCATATCGATGGCGGCGGGCCCGCTGATCGGCGGCGTACTGGTGGACTCCATCGGCTGGCGCTCGATCTTCTGGACCAACCTCCCGGTCGGCCTCGCGGCCCTGCTGCTGACCCTGCGCTACGTCCCCGAGTCCCGCGCCCCCAAGGCCCGCCGCCCGGACCCGGTCGGCCAGTTCCTTGTCATCGCCCTGTTCGGCTCGCTGACGTACGCGATCATCGAGGCGCCGACCTCCGGCGCGGCGACCGTCCTCCCCTTCGCGGTGATCGCGCTGGCCGCGCTGCTCGGACTCCTCTGGTACGAGCCCCGCCGCGACGAACCCCTCATCGACCTGCGCTTCTTCCGCTCGGCCCCGTTCAGCGGCGCCACCGTGATCGCGATCGGCGCGTTCGCGTCGTTGGGCGGCTTCCTGTTCCTGTCGACGCTGTACCTGCAGAACGTGCGCGGCCTGAGCGCCCTGCACGCCGGTCTGTGGATGCTGCCGATGGCGGTGCCGATGTTCCTGTGCGCGCCGTTCTCCGGGCGGCTGGTCGGCAGCCGGGGGCCGCGGCTCTCCCTGCTGATCGCGGGGACGGCGATGACGGTGAGCGCGGTGATGTTCGCCGCGTTCGACGCGGAGACCTCGAACGTCACGCTCTTCATCGGCTACGCCGTCTTCGGCATCGGCTTCGGTTTCGTGAACGCGCCGATCACCAACACGGCGGTGTCGGGAATGCCGAGGGCCCAGGCGGGCGTGGCCGCCGCGGTCGCCTCCACCAGCCGTCAGCTCGGGCAGACGCTGGGCGTCGCGGTGATCGGCGCGGTGCTGGCATCGGGCATCAACGCGTCGTCGTACAAGAGCAGCTTCGTGTCGGCCTCGGTGCCGGGCTGGTGGATCCTCGTCGGCTGCGGACTCACGGTGCTGGGGCTCGGGGTGCTGACCAGTGGGCGTTGGGCGCGCGGGACGGCGGAGCGGACGGCGGACCAGCTGAAGTCGGTCGAACTGCACGAAGCGGCGAAGGTCAGCGCGTAGTCAGCGCAGCGCCTGACCCGTCTTCTCCGCCTTCTCCACCGCGATCTCGTGCAGCCGCTCCAGCCGTCGCCTCGACTCCTCGTCCGCCGGGGCGTACGTCACCATCCTCGGGCCCGTTGACGGGCCCAGCCAGAGGTCGGTGTGGTCGACGGTGACGCGGCCGATGCGGGTGTTGCGGAACTCCTTGCGGCGGGGGCTGGCGCCCATCACCTCGTGGCGGTCCCAGACGTCGCGGAACTCGGGGGACGTGCGCAGTCGCTTGAGCAGGGTCTTCCAGGTGGGGTCGGCGAGGTGGCCCGCCATGGAACCCCGGAAGCGGGCGGCCATGAGCCGTTGAGTCTTCTCCAGGTGCACGATCGACGAGCGCCACTCCTCGTGCGTGTAGGAGAGGATCATGCAGTTGCGGTCCTCGGGCGGTACCGCGTCCAGGTCGCACAGGAGCATCCCGTAGGTGCGGTTGTAGGCAAGGATGTCGTACCTGGCGTTCTGCAGACAGGCCGGGATCGGGTCCAGCTGGTCCAGCATCTCCCGCAGGGCGGGCGTGACGACCGGGCATTCTGTCGCCGGCCGCGGGTCGGCCGCGTCGGCCAGCCGGAAGAGGTGGGCACGCTCACTCGGGTCGAGCAGCAGGGTGCGGGCCAGCGCGTCGAGGACCTGCACGGAGACCTGGATGTCCCGGGCCTGTTCCAGCCACGTGTACCAGGTGACCCCGACCGCGGCGAGCTGCGCGACCTCCTCGCGGCGCAGCCCTGGTGTACGACGCCGGGTGCCGCGCGGCAGGCCGACCTGCTCCGGGGCGATGTGCTCACGGCGATGACGCAGGAAGGCTGCCAGCTCATGGCGGCGGACCGTTGACGCGGTCTGCGTGGCGGCTGTCTCCTGGGCCATGGTGGTCATGCCTCCAGCCTGCCGTGGTACGGACCCTGTTGCCAGGTACTCCTTCTACCAGGATAAGGACACTCTGGTACCAGTCTGGCGGGAGGCGCAGGCTCGTCGGCGTGACCGAAACCATCACTTCCCGCACCGACCGATCCCTGGCGGCGCCACCCGCGCTGGGCGGCCTCGGCCTGTTCACGGTGCTGCTGGCCGCAGCACTGCCGCTCATCGACTTCTTCATCGTCAACGTCGCCCTGCCCACCATCGGCAAGGACCTCTCGGCGAGCGAGGCCGTCCTCGAACTCGTCGTCGCCGGCTACGGAGTCTCGTACGCCGTCCTCCTGGTCCTCGGCGGCCGGCTCGGCGACCTGTTCGGGCGCCGTCGGCTCTTCCTCGGCGGGATGGCCGCGTTCGGCGTGACCTCGCTGGCCTGCGGGCTCGCGCCGACCGCCTGGACGCTGGTCGCCGCCCGGATCGCGCAGGGCGCGGCGTCCGCGGCGATGCTCCCGCAGGTCCTCGCCACCATCCAGGCCGCGACCCACGGCCCGCGCCGCGCCAAGGCGATGGGCCTGTACGGCGCGACCGCCGGCCTCGCCATGGTGGCCGGCCAGATCCTCGGCGGGGTCCTGGTCGCCGCCGACATCGCGGGCACCGGCTGGCGCGCGGTGTTCCTGGTGAACGTGCCGGTCGTCATCCTCGGTCTGGTCCTGGCCGTGAAGGTCGTACCGGAGACGCGTTCCCAGCACCCGGAGCCGGTGGACGTGCCCGGCACCTTCCTGCTGGCCGCCTCGCTGCTGGCGCTGCTGGTGCCGCTGACCGAGGGCCGGGCGGCGGGCTGGCCGCTGTGGACATGGCTGTCGCTGGCCGCGTTCCCGGGGATCGTGTCGGCGTTCTACGCGGTGGAGCGCAGGGCGGACCGGCAGGGGCGTACGCCGCTGGTGCCGCCGAGTCTGCTGGCGCTGACCTCGCTGCGGCGCGGTCTGGTGATGATCCTGCCGTTCGCGATCGGCTTCAGCGGGTTCATGTTCGTGATCGCGGTGGCGTTGCAGCGCGGCGCGGGACTCGGTCCGGTCGCCGCGGGGCTGGCGCTGGTGCCGCTGGCGGTGACCTTCTTCTTCGCCTCCCTCGCGGGGCCGCGGCTGGTGACCCGGTACGGCACGCGGGTGGTGACGGCGGGTTCGGTGATCCAGGGGGTCGGCCTCGGCCTCATCGTGCTGGCCGCGTGGCGCTCGTGGCCGCACCTCGGGTTCGTCGAGCTGCTCCCCGGGGCGGCGGTCGCGGGCGCGGGTCAGGCGCTCCAACTGCCCATCATCTTCCGGATCATCCTGTCCGAGGTGCCGACGGCCCGGGCCGGTGTGGGGGCCGGCGTGATGGTCACCACCCAGCAGTCCGCGCTGGCGCTCGGCGTGGCCACGCTCGGCACGCTCTTCCTGTCGCTGATTCCGGGCATGGGCATGCGAGACGCCCTGGTGACAACGCTGTTGGTGCAGCTGGCGGGCGTGGTGCTGACCGGGCTGCTGAGCCTGCGGCTGCCGCGCACGATCGGCTGACAGCGGGACGACTCGGACGTTCCGCCGGGTGTCACCACGGCTGTCATGTTCACAGCTTGGACAACTCGGCGTGAATTGAGCACTGTTGATGTTGATATTGCTGCACACTCCTTGCCGGAGACTCCTGAGCGGAGGCGAGGCGCATGTTGCAGATCAACACGAGCAAAGTGAGCCGCTGGGACCAGCACGGGCGGGAACACATCGTCCGTGTGCAGCGCAAAGGCGCGCAACGCACGATCAAGTGCGACACCTGCGGCTGGAAGAAGAGCGCGCAGTTCCTGCCCTGGCTGAAGGCGGAGGAACACCTGGCGGAGGAGCACCAGGCGACGGTGGACCCGTCCGACGACTGAGCGGGGTGGGCCACTGCCCGGGAGAGCGATGAGTTCGCGGGGCGAGGAGAGTCGTAACCGACGTATGCGATACGACTCCCCGGACCGGAAGGCCGACCGATGAGCTCTCTCCACGACACCCTGCGGCGACGCGTCGACGACGGCACCGTGCCGGGGGCGGTGGGCCTGGTGGCCCGCGGCGACGACGTCGAGGTGGTGGCCGTCGGCTCCGTCGACGTCGAAGGCACCGCCCCGATGGCCCGCGACTCGATCTTCCGGATCGCGTCGGTCAGCAAGCCGATCACGGCGGCGGCTGTGCTGGCGCTGGTGCAGGACGGGCGCCTCGCGCTGGACGCCCCGGTGGAGGAGTGGCTGCCGGAACTGGCGAAGCCGACGGTGGTCCGCACGCCCGCCTCGCCGGTCGAGGACGTGGTCCCCTCGGAGCGTCCGGTCACGGTCGAGGACCTGTTGAGCTTCCGGGCCGGCTGGGGCTTCCCGGACGACTTCTCGCTGCCGGCCGTCCAGACGCTCCTCGCGTTCCAGCAGGACGGCCGCGCCCCTTATCTCCAGCCCGGCCCCGACGAGTGGCTCGCCGCGCTGTCCCGGATCCCGATGCTGCGCCAGCCGGGCGCCGCGTGGCTCTACAACACCTGCTCGGACATCCAGGGCGTCCTGGTCGCCCGCGCCTCGGGCTCGTCCTTCCCCGACTTCCTGGCGGAGCGGTTCTTCGGGCCGCTGGGCATGACGGACACGGCGTTCACGGTCCCGGAGTCGAAGCAGGACCGCTTCGCCACCGCCTACACCCCGGGCGAGAACGGCTCCCTGAAGAAGTGGGACACCCCGGACGGCGGCTTCAGCCGGCCCCCGGCCTTCCCCTCGGGCGCCGGCGGCCTGGTCTCGACGGCCGACGACCTCCTCGCTTTCAACCGGATGCTCGCCAACGACGGCGCGGCACCGGACGGCACCCCGGTCCTCTCCCCCACCTCCGTGAGCCGCATGACCACCAACCACCTCACCGCGGCCCAGCGCGACGCCTCGACCCTCTTCCTGGAGGGCCAGGGCTGGGGCTACGGCGGCCAGGTCGACGTCACCCCGGTCGACCCCTGGAACGTCCCCGGCCGCTACGGCTGGGTGGGCGGCACCGGCACGGCGGCCCACGTGATCCCGCCGACGGGCACGGTGACGGTCCTGCTCACCCAGGTGTCGATGACCAGCCCGGTCCCGCCCGCCCTGATGCGGGAGTTCTGGGGGTGCGCGGCGGAGGGGTAGGGCCTGGCCGGCGGATCAGTCCGGCGTCGCGGGGTCTGGCACGCACGGGTCCCCCAAGATGCACCGCACCCCGCAGCCAGCCTGATCCGCCGGACAGGCCCTAGTCGGCGAACCTCTCCGGTCGGAAGTCCGCCAGTAGTTCGTCCCGCTCCCCGCCCAGGATCTCCGCGGCGAGCAGCCGGCCGAGCACCGGTCCGAGGGTGATGCCGCTGTGGGAGACGGCTTCGTAGTAGCCCGGCAGGGACGGCACCGCTCCCACCGAGGGGAATCCGTCGGCCGGGATGGGCCGGAAGGCCACCCGGGTCGCGGCGACGCGGGAGTCGGCGAGTTGGGGGACGACCTGCCGTACCGATGCGTGGAGCAGCCGGCCGAGTTCCGCGGGATCCTCCTCGCCGGTGTCGATGAGCGCGTCGATCTCGCGGCTGTGGAGGACCATCGATCCGTCGCCGTCGGGGCGGATCTCGATGTGGGGCGCGTGCATGGCCCGGTGGATGGGGACCGGGGCGCAGTCGATCCGGGTGACGACACCGGGTTCCCGGCGCATCGGCAGGTGGCGGGTGACAAGTCCCGCGATGTGGGAGGCGTTGGGGCCGGCCGCGTTCACGACGGCATCGACGGCGAGGGTGCTCCCGTCGGACAGCGTCACGCTCCGGACGCTCCCGTCGGCGCCGGTCCCGATGTCATGGACCTCCGTGCCGGACCTCAACTCGGCGCCGGTTGCGAGGGTTTGGTCCACCAGGCGGCCGACGAGGTGACGGCCGTGCACCCAGGCCTCGTCCGGGTAGAGCACGACGGGCACCTCGTCGGGGAGCGCGAGTGCCGGTTCGAGGTTGCGGCGCACCTCGGTCCCCGTGGAGAGTTCGACCCGGTAGCCCCAACTGGCCAGCAGCTCCGCCGTTTTCAGGAACCGTGCCTCCGCCGCCGGGTCGTCGGCCCAGCGCAGGTGGCCGTCGGGGTACCACCACGAGTCCGGCCCGATGGTCGCGGCCAGGTCGCGGTGCGCGGCCATGCCGGCGACGTTCAGGTCGTAATAGGACCTGCGCACGGTCTTGTTGCTGGCGTTGACCCAGGAGAAGGACCAGTCGGTGACGCCTTCGCCGGGTCGGCCCGCGTCGATGAGGACCACGTCGGCACCCCGCCGGGACAGGTTCCAGCCCACGCAGGCTCCGAGGACGCCCACTCCGACGACGGCGACACGGCGGGACCGCTCCATGGACCCGAATTCTGTGGACGCGATTTCCATGGACCGATTCTCAGCCCCGCAGCCCCCGCACCAACAGGTCCACGACCGCCTCGAACTCCCGCTGCGCGCCCGGCAGTTCCCACTCCTTGGCGTAACCGGGGTCGTGGAAGCGGCCGGTGGCCTGGAAGACGGCGGTGGCGGAGGTGAGGGGATCGGCGGCGGTGAACGCGCCGGTGTCCACGCCCGCCTGGATGATCCGGGTCAACTGCTCGGTCAGCTCGGCGAGATGGTCGCTGACGACTCCGCCGTACTCGGTCACCAGCACGCTGTAGGTGGCGAACAGCTCGGGATCGGCGCTCGCCTTGCGCCGCTTGGCCGCGAAGAGTCCCGCGAGCCAGGCGCGCAGCCGGGTCTCCGGATCCGAGTCGGTCTCCTCGACGATCCCGGACAGCGCCTCGGCCGTCCGGTCCAGCCACCGCTTGGTCACCGCCTCCCGCAGCGCGGCCTTCGTACGGAAGTGCCGGTAGACGCTGCCGTGGCTGACGCCGAGCGCGCGGGCCACGTCCACCACGGTGGCCTTGGCCGGGCCGTGGCGGCGCAGCACCTCCTCGGTCGCTTCGAGGATGCGCTCGGCGGTCAGTGCCTGGGTGGTCGGTGCCATGGCCTAGACGGTACCCGCAGGCAGAATCACCTGTTCGGTACCCATGGGCGAGGTCACTGCTCGGTGCCCAGGTGTGCCATCTGCACGGCCGGGTAGCGGGTGCCCGCCGCCGCGTCCGCCGGCACCGCCTCCTCGATCGCCGCCAGGTCCGCCGCCTCCAGCGTGACGTCCAGCGCGCCCAGGGACTCGGTGAGCCGCTCGCGGGTGCGGGCGCCGACCAGCGGCACGATGTCCTCGCCGCGCGAGAGGACCCATGCGATGGCGATCTGCGCGACCGTCACGCCCTTCTGCTCGGCGATCTTGCGCAGCGCCTCGACGAGTTCGAGGTTGTGCCGGAGGTTGTCGCCCTGGAAGCGGGGCGAGAAGGAACGGAAGTCCTGTGCCCCGAGCTGCCGGTCCTGGGTGAAGTGGCCGGAGATCAGCCCGCGGGAGAGCACGCCGTACGCGGTGATGCCGATGCCCAGTTCGCGGGTGGTGGGCAGGATCTCGCGCTCGATGTCGCGGGTGATGATCGCGTACTCGATCTGGAGGTCGGAGATGGGCGCGGTGGCGGCGGCCCGTCGGATGGCGTCCGGGCTCGCCTCGCTGAGGCCGATGTGGCGGACGTGCCCCTTCTCGACCAGCTCCGCGATCGCGCCGACCGTCTCCTCGATCGGCACGCCCGGGTCGACCCGGGCGATGCGGTAGACGTCGATGTGGTCGACGCCGAGGCGCTGGAGCGAGTAGGCGGCGAAGTTCTTGACCGCGGCGGGCCGGCCGTCGTAGCCGTTCCAGCCGCCGTCCGGGTCGCGCAGGCCGCCGAACTTCACGCTGGTGAGCGCCTGTTCGCGCAGGGCCGCGGGGGCGGTGCGCAGGGCTTCGCCGATCAGCATCTCGTTGTGGCCCATGGCGTAGAAGTCGCCGGTGTCGAGGAGCGTCACGCCCGCTTCGAGGGCCGCGTGGATGGTGGCGATGGACTCGCCGCGGTCCGCTTCGCCGTACAGCGCGGACATGCCCATGCAGCCGAGGCCGAGAGCGGAGACGCGGGGACCGGTGGTGCCGAGGGTTCGGGTCTGGATCGTCGTCATGTGTTCCACCATGGCATGACAGCTGACAGATTTCAATATCTGTCATTCCAACATCTGTCAGCACACCTCGCGAATTGGTCCATACCTATTGACGGGAGGTCTGGACCACGAGCACTGTCGTGCCAAGCACTCTCGTGCCCTGCACTGTCATGCCTACGACACCTCACCGCACCCCCACCGGGAGGATCCGCATGCTCCGCCGCACGCTGCGCCTGCTCGCCGCCGGCCTCACCACGGCCGCTCTCCTCGTCCCCCTCTCGATCGCCACCGCCCCCGCCGCCTCGGCGGCCGACACCTGCGCCGTGAAGTCCCGCCCGGCCGGCAAGGTCCTCCAGGGCTACTGGGAGAACTGGGACGGCTCCGCCAACGGCGTCCACCCACCCTTCGGCTGGACCCCGATCACCAACTCCGCGATAGCGAGCCACGGTTACAACGTGATCAACGCGGCCTTCCCGGTCATCCGCTCCGACGGAACGGCCCTGTGGGAGGACGGCATGGACGCGGGCGTGAAGGTGGCGACGCCCGCGGAGATGTGCGCGGCGAAGGCCTCCGGCCAGACGATCCTGATGTCGATCGGCGGCGCCGCGGCGGGCATCGACCTCAGCTCGACCACCGTGGCCAACAAGTTCGTCTCGACGATCGTGCCGATCCTGAAGAAGTACAACTTCGACGGCATCGACATAGACATCGAGACGGGCCTGGTCGGCAGCGGCAACATCAGCCAACTCTCCACGTCCCAGGCCAACTTGATCCGCATCATCGACGGCATCCTGGCCCAGATGCCGGCCAACTTCGGCCTGACGATGGCCCCGGAGACCGCGTACGTCACCGGCGGCAGCATCACGTACGGCTCGATCTGGGGCGCGTACCTGCCGATCGTCAAGAAGTACGCGGACAACGGCCGCCTGTGGTGGCTCAACATGCAGTACTACAACGGCAGCATGTACGGCTGCTCCGGCGACTCCTACTCGGCCGGCACCGTCGCGGGCTTCACCGCCCAGACCGACTGCCTCAACAAGGGCCTGGTCGTGCAGGGTACGACGATCAAGGTCCCGTACGACAAGCAGGTCCCGGGTCTGCCGGCCCAGTCCGGCGCGGGCGGCGGCTACATGTCCACGTCCCTGGTCTCCCAGGCCTGGCGCCACTACGGCACCTCGCTCAAGGGCCTGATGACCTGGTCGATCAACTGGGACGGCTCGAAGAACTGGACGTTCGGCAACAACGTGAAGTCCCTGCAAGGACGTTGAGACTCACCTGGCCGTGAGGGCGAGCTTCGCCCCCAGCGCCACGAACGACCCCGCGAAGCTCCGCCGCAGCCACGCCATCACCCTCGGCCGGGAGATGACGTGGCTGCGGACGGATGCGGCGAGAACGCCGTACGCGGCGAAGACGACGAAGGTCGCCAGCATGAAGACCCCGCTGAGCGCCAACATCCGTACGACGGAGTGGGGTTGGTCGGGGCTCACGAACTGGGGCAGGAACGCGAAGAAGAAGATCGTCAGCTTCGGGTTGAGGATGTTGATCAGCACACCCCGGACGATCACGCGCCCTGCGGACAGGGGCGCGCCGCCCTGCTCGACGTCGATCGCCGACTTGTCCCTCACGGTCGCCCACGCCATGTACAACAGGTAGGCCACACCGGCGTACTTGAGCACCTGGAAGGCAGCGGCACTGGCATTCAACAGCGCCGCCAGCCCGACGACGGTGGCCAGCACATGCGGCACGATCCCGAGCGTGCAGGCGAACGCAGCGAGGACGCTCGCGCGACGCCCACGGGAGAGCCCGGCGGCGAGGGTGTAGACGACGCCGGTACCGGGGGTGGCGACCACGACGAGGGTGGTGAGAAGGAAGGCGAGGCTCATGGGGCCAGCCTGGCGGCGCACCGGCCCTCGTAGCAGGACCAATGGGCCGCCTGTATCGGGGACCAATCGCCAACGCCGGACGGGCTTTTCCAGCCCGTCCGGCGTTTGAGGACGAGGCCCCTTCAGGGCCGATGGGGGTCTGGGGGCGCAGCCCCCAGGGACAGCACCCCGACAGACCTACGCGCCGACGAGACGCCCGGCCAGGTAGCCCTCGATCTGGTCCAGCGAGATGCGTTCCTGCTTCATGGAGTCGCGCTCGCGCACCGTCACCGCGTTGTCGTCCAGCGTGTCGAAGTCGACCGTCACGCAGTACGGCGTGCCGATCTCGTCCTGGCGCCGGTAGCGGCGGCCGATCGCGCCCGCGTCGTCGAACTCGATGTTCCAGTTCTGCCGGAGCGCGGTGGCCAGGCCCTTGGCCTTCGGGGACAGCTCCGGGTTCCGGGAGAGCGGCAGGACGGCCACCTTCACCGGGGCCAGGCGGTGGTCCAGACGCAGCACCGTGCGCTTCTCCAGCTTGCCCTTGGCGTTGGGCGCCTCGTCCTCGACGTACGCGTCGAGGAGGAAGGCGAGCATCGCGCGGCCGACACCGGCCGCCGGCTCGATGACGTACGGCGTCCAGCGCTCCCCGGCCTCCTGGTCGAAGTAGGAGAGGTCCTGGCCGGAGGCCTTCGAGTGGGCGCTGAGGTCGAAGTCGGTGCGGTTGGCGACGCCTTCCAGCTCGCCCCACTCGTTGCCGCCGAACTGGAAGCGGTACTCGATGTCAGCGGTGCGCTTGGAGTAGTGGGAGAGCTTCTCCTTGGGGTGGTCGTACCACCGCATGTTCTCCTCGCGCAGGCCCAGGCCGGTGTACCAGTTCCAGCGCTGCTCCATCCAGTACTCCTGCCACTTCTCGTCCTCGCCCGGCTTGACGAAGAACTCCATCTCCATCTGCTCGAACTCGCGGGTGCGGAAGATGAAGTTGCCGGGCGTGATCTCGTTGCGGAAGGACTTGCCCATCTGCGCGATGCCGAACGGCGGCTTGCGGCGCGAAGTGGTCTGCACCTGGGCGAAGTTGGTGAAGATGCCCTGGGCGGTCTCGGGACGCAGGTACGCGATCGAGCCGGTGTCCTGGGTGGGGCCCAGGTGGGTGGAGAGCAGGCCGGAGAACTGCTTGGGCTCGGTGAACTGGCCCTTGTTGCCGCAGTTGGGGCAGTTGATGTCCGCGAGGTGGTTCTCCGGCGGGCGGCCGTGCTTGGCCTCGTATGCCTCTTCGAGGTGGTCCGCGCGGAACCGCTTGTGGCACGCGGTGCACTCGGTCAGCGGGTCCGAGAAGGTGGCGACGTGACCGGAGGCGACCCAGACCTCGGGGGCCAGGATGACGGACGAGTCGATACCGACCACGTCCTCGCGCGACGTCACCATGTAGCGCCACCACTGACGCTTCAGGTTCTCCTTGAGCTCGACACCCAGCGGCCCGTAGTCCCAGGCGGCCTTCTGACCGCCGTAGATCTCACTGCAGGGGAATACGAAGCCACGGCGCTTGCTCAGGCTGACGATGGTGTCGATCTTGTCGGCGGCCACGGTGCTCTCTTCATTACGACGACGGACGAGGAAGCGAGACGCTTCAGAGCGAATGCTTCAGCGTACCGGCGGGGCCTCCCCCCTAACCAAATCGGTCCGGGAGTCAGGACCCCGCCGGCTCACTCTCACCGGCCTCTCACCACGGCTTGTTGACAACGGTTTCCATATTTGTTGAAAATGACTGTCATGAACGTACGACGACACCACATATCCGGGATCGCGGTCGCCGCCGTCACCGCACTCGGACTCGGCACCCTCTCGGCCTGCTCGGGCGAGAGCGCGGCCGCCGCCAACACGGACAAGTTCGACGTCGTCGCGTCGTTCTACCCGATGGCCTACCTCGCCGAGCGGATAGGCGGGGACCACGTGAACGTCACCAGCCTGACCCAGCCCGGCCAGGAGCCGCACGACCTGGAGATCAGCGCCAAGCAGACCGCGCAGCTCCAGGAGTCCGACGCGGTGCTCTACCTCAAGAACCTCCAGCCCTCCGTCGACGACGCGGTCTCCCAGTCCGAGATCAAGACCAAGATCGACGCCGCCTCCCTGACCACGCTGGAGAAGCACGGCAACGAGGTCGGCGGCCACGCGGCCGAGCACGACGATCACGAGGACGAGGAACTGGCCGGGCTCGACCCGCACGTCTGGCTGGACCCGGTGCGCTACGCGCAGATCGCCGAGGGCGTCAGCAAGGCCTTCGAGAAGGCCGACCCGGACCACGCGGCCGACTACAAAACCAACACCGCGGCCCTGGTGAAGAAGCTGGACGCGCTCAACGTCCAGTTCAAGGACGGGCTCGCGAACACGAAGACCAAGGTGTTCATCACCACGCACGCCGCCTTCGGCTATCTCGCCGAGCGCTACGGCCTGACCGAGGAGGCCATCAACGGCCTCGACCCCGAGTCGGAGCCCAGCGCGGCCCGCGTGAAGGACCTTGAGAAGATGGCCAAGGCCGACGGCGTCACCACCGTGTTCTACGAGACGCTCGTCAGCGACAAGACCGCGAAGACCATCGCCGCCGACGCGAACCTGAAGACCGACGTCCTCGACCCGATCGAGGGCATCACCTCCAAGTCCCGCGGCAAGGACTACTTCTCGGTCCAGGAAGCCAACCTCAAGGCGCTGCAGACGGCCCTGGGAAGTAAATGATCAACCCCATGATCAGCACGGAGGACGAGATGGCCGAGCCCGTCATATCGCTGCGCGGTGTCCGCGCCGAGCTGGGTTCGCGCCCCGTCCTGCGCGGCATCGACCTCACCGTGCACCGCGGTGAGGTCGTCGCGCTGCTCGGCGCGAACGGCTCCGGCAAGTCGACGGCGATCCGCACGGTGATCGGTCAAGTCCCGGTCAGCGCCGGGGAGATCGAGCTGTTCGGCACCGCGCGGGCGCGCTTCCGCGACTGGGGGCGCGTGGGCTACGTACCGCAGCGCACCACGGCTGCGGGCGGGGTGCCGGCCACCGTCACCGAGATCGTCGCGTCCGGGCGGCTGTCCCGGGCCCGCTTCGGGGTGCTGCGCAAGGCGGATCACGCGGCGGTGCGCCGGGCGCTCGATCTGGTCGGCATGGCGGACCGCGCGAAGGACTCGGTCAACGAGCTCTCCGGCGGCCAGCACCAGCGCGTGCTGATCGCCCGCGCGCTCGCCCCCGAACCCGAACTGCTGATCATGGACGAGCCGATGGCGGGCGTCGACCTGGCGAGCCAGGAGGTGCTGGCCCGCACCCTGCGCGAACAGGTCGCCGCCGGCGCCACCGTCCTGCTCGTCCTGCACGAACTGGGCCCCCTGGAGCCCCTGATCGACCGGGCGGTCGTCCTGCGCGACGGCTGTGTGCTGCACGACGGACCGCCACCGAAGGCGCTCGGCCAGCACGCCCTGCCGGGCCACGACCACGTACACCCGCACGCGTCGGTACACACGGGACTGCTGAGCTGATGGACTTCCTCGACTACGCCTTCATGCAGCGGGCGCTGCTCGCCGCCGTCCTGGTCGGCATCACCGCCCCCGCGATCGGCATCTACCTCGTCCAGCGCCGCCAGGCCCTGCTGGGCGACGGCATCGGCCATGTGGCGATGACCGGCGTCGGCCTCGGCTTCCTGCTCAACACCTCGCCGGTGTGGATGGCGACGCTCATCTCGGTGCTCGGCGCGATCCTGATGGAACTGATCCGCTGGTACGGCCGCACCCGCGGCGACATCGCCCTCGCGATGCTCTTCTACGGCGGTATGGCCGGCGGCGTGATGTTCATCAACCTCGCGCCCGGCGGCTCCAACGCCAACCTGACCTCGTACCTCTTCGGGTCCCTGTCGACCGTCTCGGAGTCGGACGTCACGGCGATCTGCCTGCTCGCGGGATTTGTGGTGCTGGTCACCGTGGGGCTGCACCGGCAGCTGTTCGCGGTCAGCCAGGACGAGGAGTTCGCGCGGGTCACCGGGCTGCCGGTGCGCGTCCTGAACCTGCTGACGGCGATCACGGCGGCGGTGACGGTGACGGTCGCGATGCGCGTGGTCGGGCTGCTGCTGGTGAGCGCGCTCATGGTGGTGCCGGTCGCGGCGGCGCAACAGCTCAGCCGTAGTTTCGTGGCGACCTTCGCGATCGCGGTGGCGATCGGCGTGACCGTCACCATCGGCGGCACGGTCACCTCGTACTACCAGGACGTGCCGCCCGGCGCGACGATCGTGCTGCTGACCATCGGGGCGTTCCTGGTGCTGACCGCGGTGGCCGCCCCGGTGGCCCGGCGACGGGCCCGGGCGGCAGCGGCGGCGCGGCCCGCCGGGGATCCGGCGGAGTGCGCGATTCCGGCCACCCGGGGGGCCGGGGACGGGGTCGGCGTCTGACCGGGCACAGCGCGGGCTGGCACAATGGCCCGACAGGCGCTCAGACGTGGAGGAGGCAACCGGTGACCACCGTAGGACCGCCCGTGAAGGGCCGCTCCACCCGGCAACGTGCCGCCGTGTCGGCGGCGCTCAACGAGGTGGACGAGTTCCGCAGCGCGCAGGAACTGCACGACATGCTCAAGCACAAGGGCGACTCGGTCGGTCTGACCACGGTCTACCGCACGCTCCAGAACCTCGCGGACGCCGGCGAGGTCGACGTCCTGCGCACGTCCGACGGCGAGTCCGTGTACCGCCGCTGCTCCACCGGCGATCACCACCACCACCTGGTCTGCCGCGTCTGCGGCAAGGCGGTGGAGGTCGAGGGGCCCGCGGTGGAGACGTGGGCGGAGGCGATCGCGGCGGAGCACGGGTACGTCAATGTGGCGCACACCGTGGAGATCTTCGGTACGTGCGCGGACTGCGCGGCCGCGGAGCGCTAACCCCGCGACCGACCCCCGCGACCACCAAACCTACGACCGCCCGAAGCAGCGTTCCAGTTCTGCGAAGTCGTAGAACTTGCTGCCCTTCTTGATCGGGTGGCAGCTCGGCTTGAACGCCGTCTCCTTCTCGTTGTAGAGCATGCGGACCAGGTACTGGCCGCCCTTCTTGAAGACGTCCCACTGGATGTTGGAGCCGAGGGGAGCCACGGAGGCCCCCCGCCAAGGGTTGTTGGCGTAGGTGTACGGCTGGCCCGGCTTCGCGGCCTTCGTGCTGCCCGGGAGGCCCATCAGGGCGGCCAGCGGGATGATCTCCTCGGCGTGGGTGAAGCGGAGTTCGGCGCCGAGGGTGCTGGTGCCGGACTTCTTCGCCTCGATCTGCGTGAAGAAGTCGTCGAGCAGGACGTCGGCCATCTTGTACGTGATGTCGCTGTCCGAGAAGCCGGGGCCCTTCTCGTAGAAGTCCTCGACGTCGGAGAGGTAGCCGAACCAGGCCGCGTCGGACGTGGAGATGTACCGCTGCATCCCCCAGCCCTTGCCGCCCGGGCTCTCCTCGCTCATCGCGGGGGCGATCGCGTACAGGTTGTAGACGGCCTGCGCGGCGGCGACCTGGTCGGCGCTGCTGAGGCCGTCGACGAACGCCGGCTTGAAGAGGCGGAGCAGGACGCTGCGGGCGGCCCTGTGCGTCTTCGGCTGGTCGGTGATCGACGTCAAAGTCGCCGCGAGGCGCTGGTCGTTGGCGATGTAGTCGCGGTAGGCCGCGCCGCCGTCCGCCTTGTGGAAGTAGAGCAGGTCCTTGTCGGTGCGGGTCGCGCCGATCAGGGGCTTCAGGTCCGGGTCGGTGTCACCGAGGGCCGCGGCGAACAGGTTGCCGCTGTCGATCGCGCGGCCCTGCCCGGAGCTGACCACGTCGATCTTCTCGCCCTTGGCGGCGATCGCCTTGAAGAGGGAGGGCAGGCGGCCGGCCATGCGGACGGCCGTGTCCTGGATCTCCTCCTTGCCGCGGGCGCTCAGGTTGCCGTACCCGATCTTCGCCATCTCGGCCAGCAGCGCCTCGACCTTCGGGCCGAACTCCGCGCCCTTGCCGGTGAGTTGACCGGCGGTCTGCGCCTTGTCCCACAGGGCGAGGATCAGGTCGCCGTCCTCGCTGTCGGTGGCGGAGCGGGAGCCGTGGCGGGAGACGTTCTCCGTGAAGACGGGGGTGAAGCCGGCGGGCACGCGCTGGTAGGTGCGCGCGCTCTGCCCGGGGGCGTAGACGGCCTTCGTGCCGTAGCTGTCGCGGTGTGCGGGCTGGTCCGCGGCCTGGGAGGGAACGGCCGCGGCCAGCAGGGCGCACAGGGCGAGGACGGGGGTGACGCGTTTCATGGCCGGATCGTCGACGATCCCCATGAATCCCGGGTGGCTACGAGATGGCCGGATTCCCCGCGATGTCCCGCTCCATCGCCAAAAGATCCTCATTCGGCACGGCACCGCCGAACCGCCGGTCGCGGGAGGCGAATTCGACGCAGGCCCGCCACAGATCACGGCGGTCGAAATCCGGCCACAGGACGTCCTGGAACACCATCTCGGCGTACGCGCTCTGCCACAGCAGGAAGTTGGAGGTGCGCTGCTCCCCGCTGGGCCGCAGGAACAGGTCCACGTCCGGCATGTCCGG
>NZ_JBSFLV010000173.1:0-17986 GCF_053599215.1 Streptomyces sp. NPDC001002
GGGGGGCGGGCGCCCCCCCCCCCACGATTCCGCGCAAGTGCCTTGAGCGCTTTGAGCCAGGGGCCGGTCAGGGCTTGATGCCCACGCCGGTCCACAGGCTGACCACCGCGTCGGTCAACGGCTCCGCGCCGTCCTCCGTGGCCGTCGCCGCGTCCGGGCGCCAGCGGTGGCCGACCGAGATGCCGGGCTCCAGGAGGTCGAGGCCGTCGAAGAAGCGGGCCACGGCGCTCTGCGAGCGGAACTGCACGGGCGTACCGGCATTGGTGTAGATGTCGGTGACCTTGTGCCACGTGTCCGGGTCGAAGTCGGGCGTGCAGTGGCTGAGGGCGAGGGCGCTGCCGGAGGGCAGGAAGTCCAGCAGCCGGCTCACGATCCCGTACGGGTCCTGCGCGTCGGTGACGAAGTGCATCAGCGCGTTGAGGGAGAGCGCGATCGGCTGGTCGAGGTCCAGGACCTCGGACAGCGCCGGCGAGTCGAGGAGGGCGCCCGGGTCGTTGACGTCCGCCTCGATGTACGTCGTGCGGCCCTGGGGCGTGCTGCGCATCAGACGCTCGGCGTACTTGAGCACCAACGGGTCGTTGTCGGCGTAGACCACCCGGGCGTCGGGCACGACGGACTGCGCGACCTGGTGCAGGTTGGGCTCGGTGGGGATGCCGGTGCCGATGTCCAGCCACTGGCGGATGCCGTGCTCCCGCGCCAGGACCCGGGTGGCCCGGTGCATGAAGGCACGGTTCTCGCGGGCGCAGACGAAGATGCCGGGGTAGACCCCGGCGACCGACTCGGCCGCCGTCTTGTCGACCTCGAAGTGGTCCTTGCCGCCCAGGTAGTAGTCGTACATCCGGGCCGAGTGCGGCCTGCTGGTGTCGATGTCCCGCGCTGCGTGGGGGGTGGTCATGCTGTCCCTTTCAACTGGTGTGCGCTGACGTGCCGGCCGGCGCGACCGACCGTCAGGTGATCGGCGAGGCCCTTCTTGACCCCTTCGACGAACGCGCTGATCTCCTGCGGCGTGTAGATCAGAGCGGGTCCCGCGGGATCCGTCGACTGCCGCAACGCGACCCGGCCGTCGGCCAGGCGCTTGGTCTCCACGCACTGGCCCCCGTTGGGGCCGCTCCACGGGCATTCCCAGCCCTGCTCGCCCAGATCCGAGGCGGGCATCCCGTTGTAGACGCTGCCGGTGGTGGTCATGAGTACTCCTTGCGCATACGGGTCAGGAGCGCCCTGCTGTCCGCCGACGAGGTGAGCAGCGACATCCGGTTGTGCGCCTCCAGATGGGCGGAGACGTCGGAACGCTGGTCCAGGTACATGGAGGCGGACAGGATCTCGCTGTAGACGACGTCCGGCAGCTCGGGCTCCTCGAACCGGAAATAGGTGAAGGGGGCGCACGCGCCGACATGGGCGCCCGCGGTGAACGGAACGATGTCGAGGCTCACGTGCTCCAGCTCCGAGACCTCCAGGAGCTTGTCGATCTGCTCCCGCATCACCTCGGGGCCGCTCACCACGCGGTGCAGCACGGCCTCTTCCATCACGACCCACAGCGTGGGCGCGTCCGCTCTGGTCAGCAGACTCTGGCGCCGTAACCGCAGGTCGACCCGTCTGCGCAGGTCCTCTTCGCTCTCGTTCGGGAAGCCGCCGCGCAGCACGCCACGGGCGTACCCCCAGGTCTGCAGCAGGCCCGTGACGTAGTGCGGCTCGTAGGTGCGCAGGGTCTTGGCGCCGCTCTCCAGACTCACGTAGGCGGAGAACCAGGTGGGCAGGACGTCACGGTAGGCGTGCCACCAGCCCGGCTCGTTGGCCTGCTCGGCGAGGGCGACGAACTCATCGATCTCCTGCCGGTCGGCCCCGTAGGTCTCCAGCAGCTTTTCCACGTACAGCGGCTTGAGGGCGACCTCCGCCTTCTCCAGCCGGCGGATCGTCAGCGTCTTCACCCGCAGTGCCGTCGCCGCGTCCTCCAGCGAGGCGCCCGCGCTCTGCCGCCGCTCCTGCAGCCGTCTGCCGAGGATCATGCGGAGAACGGTGGGCGCACTGGCGCCACTGCCCGAGCGAGCCTCGTTCACGCCCTACCTCCTGAAGGACAGTCACCAGCAGCGGTCCGACAACGACTTGATGATGCCACCATACGGATAACCTCCCGGTGAAATTATCAGGGAGTCGGTTGCAGCATGAAGTCAACTACGAGCATGATTGGTTGAGTGAGCGATCAACCCGAGCGCGCCCACGCGTCAGTCAACATGCCGCCCACTCCGTGGAGTTGGCGTGGTAAGGCGTTCGGACCGTCCGGCCGTACCTCGAACACCCCGACCGGGGGCGGCCGTTCCCAGCCGTACGTCTCCTCGCTCACCCCGCTGCGCCCGTCCTCCCACGGAAGGCGAACACCGTGTCCCCCCACACGACTTCCCTCTCCTCCTTGTTAGACACCCCCGGCCCCGACCGGTCCCACTGGCTGGAACTGCCCGCCAGACGGGAGAGCGTCAGAGCCGCCCGCCATGGTGTGAGCGCTTGTCTGCGCTCATGGCGGGTGCCGGCCGAACTGTGCGCCGACGCCGTCCTGTTGGTGTCCGAGCTGGTCACCAACGCCGTCGTCCACACGCTCAGTTCGCGGGTCCTGTGCGGCGTCGCGCTCATCGGCGAGGAGCGGCTGCGGGTAGAGGTCCACGACTACGACGGCGCCGCGCTCACCCCGGCGCGTGGCCGGCCGACCCTCGACTGCGAGACCGGCCGCGGACTGCTGATCGTGCAGGAGGTCGCCGACGCCTGGGGGGCCGAGCGCTCGACCCGCACGAAGGGCAACGCGGTCTGGGCGACGCTGCGCGGCGCGACCGTCTGACGGTTCCGAGGGCGGGGAGGCGGCGGATGCGGTGCTACGAGGGTGTCAGCTCGGCGAGCAGCACCGTCCGGTCGTCCGCGCCCGGCGCGGCGGCGGCATCGTCCAGCAACTCCTCGCACAGCGACCGCAGATCGTCGTCACCGGGCGTTCGGGTGACCGCGGAATCGAGGGCGTGGGCGAGACGGGCGATGCCCTCCTCGATGTCGCACTGGCGGGACTCGACGAGCCCGTCGCTGTAGAGGACGAGCAGGGTCGGCTCCGACACGGTCAGCACGGTGGTCTCGTAGCGCCCGGCGCCGAGGCCCAGGGGCAGGCCCGCGTTGGCGAGCACGACCGGGGCGGCCGGTCCGTCCGCCGGCCGGAGCAGTGGGGGAGGGTGACCGGCGCCCACCAGCGTGCAGGTGCGCTGCCGGGGGTCCCACTCGGCGTACATGCAGGTGGCGAAGGAGGCGCCGGGGATGGCGGCGGCGAGCGCGTCGAGACGGTTCATCAGGTCCGCGGGGCAGAGGTCGAGCCCCGCGAGGGTACGGACGGCCGTGCTCAACTGGATCATGGCGACGGCCGATTCGGGACCGTGCCCCATCGCGTCCCCGACGATCAGACCCACCCGGCCGCCGGGCCGGGGCAGCGCGTCGAACCAGTCGCCGCCGATGATGTTGCCGTCGCCCGCCGGGAGATAGCCGTGCGCGATGCGGCAGCCCGGGAAGTCGTGGTCCGTCGTGGGCAGCAGGCTGTTGCGGATCGCCAGCGCGGTGCGCCGCTCCCGCTCGTAGCGCCGCGCGTTGTCCAGCGCGACACAGGCCCGCGCGGCCAGCCGCTCCACGGCGACGGCGTCCCCGCGCTCGAACGGCGGCTTGTCCGGACCGCGCGTGCAGGCGATGAATCCGACCGCCACATCCCGCAGATGCAGCGGCACGACCAGGAACGATTCGCTCTCCAGGAGACTGCGAATGCCCTCGTCGTCGGGTCCGGTCGCGCTCAGCCGCTCGCTGGTGTGCGGGTCGACCGCGTCGAGGAGTTGGGACCGCTTGTCGGCCAGCGCGCGGGCGTACGGCGTCTCGCGCGGAAAGACGAGCACCTGGTCGACGGGCAGCAGCGGCTCCCAGTCCTCGGCCGCCTGCGCCCCCACCCGCAGCGCGAGCCGGCGCGCCTCGACCTGCGGCGGATCCGAGCCCGCGTAGGCGTTCTCCTCCAGGAGCCACCGCTCCAGCAGGTACACCGACGCCGCGTCACAGAAGGCAGGCGTCAGCGCGTGCACCACATGACTTCCCGTCATGTGCAGATCCAGCTCGGAGCCGATGACATCGGCCGCGGGGGAGAAGAACAGACGACGGCGCTGTGACATGGGGGAGAGCGCACCGTCCGGTAGGTGGCGGGCTTCGTTGCGCAGGGTCTTGCCTTTCCGGGTGGGGCCGGGATCGGCCGCGTGCCAGGCGCAGGCGCCTCGCCGCAACGGGGAGAACTATATGATGGGACGTCAAGCCCCCCGAGACGCATGGGAGTTGTGGTGCAGCAGGGTCTCCCGGAGAACACAACGCCCAACAAGGCGAGCGTCGCCCGCATGTACGACGCCATGCTGGGCGGCGAGCACAACTTCGCCATAGACCGCGAGGCGCTCGCGGCGTTCACCGCCATCGACCCCCAGGTCCGCACCCTCGCCCGGGCCAACCGCGCCTTCCTCGGCCGCGCCGTCCGCTTCCTCATCGCCTCCGGGGTACGGCAGTTCATCGACCTCGGCTCCGGCATCCCCACCCAGGGCAACGTCCACGAGGTGGCCCAGGCCGCCGACCCGGACAGCCGCGTGGTGTACGTCGACAACGACCCGGTGGCCGTCGCACACAGCGCCGCCCTGCTGGCCGACAACCCGGGCGCGGACATCCTCGACGCCGACATCCGCAGGCCCGCCGACATCCTGGCCGCCCCGCAGGTACGGAAGTTGATCGACCTTGACCAGCCCGTCGCCGTACTGATGATCACGATCCTGCACTTCATCTCGCCGGAGGAGAACCCGGCCGGCCTCGTCGCCGCCTTCCGGGACGCGCTGCCCGACCAGGGCTGGCTGGCGCTCACCCACGCCACCAACGAGGACCGCCCCGACACGGCCGCCGCCGTCGGACAGTTGTACAAGGCCAAGGCCACCTCGCCGGTGACCGCCCGCTCCCGCGACGAGATCCAGCACCTCTTCGACGGCTTCGACCTCGTCGAACCGGGCCTGGTCCACGTACCGTTGTGGCGCCCGGACCCCGAGGACGAGATCCCGGAGAACCCCTCGGAGTACTGGGTGTACGCGGGCGTCGGCCGCAAGCGGGTCTAGCGAATTTGGGGGCCGTCACGGATGGTGACCGGCCCCCTGTGCGTGTGATCGTCGGAGAGACCTTGTACCTCCGACGAAGGGGAACTCCTCATCCATCACCGTGAGTCGAAGACACCCAGTGCCCGAGACATCCGGCCAACCCCTACCCGCGCCCTCCTGCTGGAGGTGACCCGTGGGACACGCTGACACCCTGCTCGCCATGGGCGGCGCCTTCCTGGCGGCCGCGTTGCTCGCTCGGCTCGGCGGCCGGATCGGGCTGCCGACGATTCCCCTGTTCATGCTCGCCGGGATACTGCTCGGCCCGCACACCCCGGGCCTGGTCCTGGTGGAGGACGCGCACGACTTCGAGATGCTCTCCGCGCTCGGGCTTGTGCTCCTGCTGTTCTACCTGGGCCTGGAGTTCCACCTCGACGACCTGCGCAGTGGAGGTCGGCGGCTGCTGTCCGCCGGTGGCATCTATCTCTTGCTGAACGTCGGCGCGGGCCTCGGCTTCGGGTTCGCGCTCGGCTGGGGTGTGCGCGAGGCGCTCGTACTCGCCGGTGTCCTGGGGATCTCCTCCTCCGCGATCGTCACCAAGATCCTCATCGACCTCGGGCGCATCGGCCGCCCCGAGACCCGGCTGATCCTCGGTGTGATCGTGGTGGAGGACATCTTCCTCGCGCTGTATCTCGCCGCGCTCCAGCCGGTGATCGGCGGTGCGGAGGGCGTCGGCGAGATGGTCCTGCAGAGCGGGAAGGCCTTCGGGTTCCTGCTGGTGCTGGCCGCCGCCGCACGCTACGGCACCCGTCTCGTCGGCCGCCTCATCGCGACCCGTGACAACGAACTGCTCGTCATCAGCTTCCTCGGCGCGGCGGTCCTGGTCGCCGGGGTCTCCGAGGTCCTCGGTGTCGCCGACGCCATCGGCGCGTTCATGGTCGGCCTGATCCTGGCGGGCACGCCCTCCGCACCCCGGATCCGCGAACTGGTGCACCCCCTCCGGGACGCCTTCGCGGCCATCTTCTTCTTCGCCTTCGGACTGGCCATCGACCCGGGCGACCTGGTCTCCGTCGCCGGTCCCGTCGCCGCCGCGGCCGCTCTGACCGTCGCCGTGAACATCGTGGCGGGCCTGCTCGTCGCCCGCCTGTACGGCTACGGCCTCGACACCGCCGCGGACATCGCCACCACCCTGGTGGCGCGCGGGGAGTTCGCGCTGATCCTGGCGGCGATGGCGACGAGCGCGGGCCTGGACGGGCGGCTCGCCCCGTTCATCGCCGGATACGTCCTCGTCCTGGCGGTTCTCGGTCCTGTGCTGGCGGGCCGGGCGGAGCTGTTCGCGCGTGCGCTGCGGGCGGCGCGTGACGCGTTGCCGCGTGGGGGTGAGAGCGCCGGGACGGGCGGGGCGCCTGCGAAACCGGAGGACGCCGAGGACGAGGACCCGGCCATCCGGGGAGTCAGGAGTCGAGCCTGATGGTGAGTGAGGTCGGCGGGCGGAAATGCTGAGGGAAGGCCCTGTCCAGGGCCGCGCAGGTTCTGGGAAGGAGCAGCCGTGCATCGGAACGACGCCGAACGACTGGCCGATCTTGAAGCGCGACTCGAACAGGACGATCCCCGCTTCACCCACGCCCTGCGTACCGGGCGCCCGGCACGGCCGCGGGAGTACCGGCGCACCGGCCTCTGGTACGGCCTCGCCCTCGGCGCGGTCGTGCTGATCGTCGGGATCGTGATCTCCGACGGCCTCCTCATCGCCACGGGCCTGGTCCTCATGGGCATCGCCGCCCAACTGCTGGACCCGAAGGAGGCACCGCTGAAGCGCCGCGGGAGCCGGCCGACGGGACGGTGACGCATGGGGCCGGCGTGGGCCGGGCCGTGCGGTGGTGCCGGTGTCGGCGCGCAAAGGGCAACCCACCGCCTGGCCGTATGGGTCTGACCGGACCCTTTCCTCACGGCACTCCGCGCACCCGTCTCCCCTCGCCCGGCCGTCCTCGGCGGCCGTCCCGGCGACTGGCGGGCGGGGGCAGGCGTCTTGGTCGCGACGGCGTACGCCGGCACGGTAGTCCGGTCGACCCCAGCGGAGCGATCCCGTGGCGGACCCCGGCCCGAACTGTGACCATGGCTGGCGTACGGCCCCTTGATCCGTCGACAGCTCGGGAGACGACATGCCGATCGGCCGCGTGGGACTCGTCGTGCACGGAGGCCGTCCCGAGGCGGTGACCGGGGCGCAGACCGTGCGGGAGTGGTGCGCCGGGCACGGCATCGGCTGTGCCGACATCGATGTGTGGCAGGGACAGGGGAGTCGGCGCAGCGGCCGTGAGGAGGTGCGGGCCGCCGGGATGCCCGACCTCATCGTGACCCTCGGCGGGGACGGCACCTTCCTGCGCGGGGCGCGGATCGCGGCCAAGAAGGACATCCAGGTCCTGGGCGTCGACCTCGGCAAGGTCGGCTTCCTCACCGAGACCGCCGTCGGCGACGTCGAAGAGGCGCTGGAGGCCGTGCACGCGGGCAGATCCACGTGCGAGGAACGCATGACACTCACCATGCGGGCGTCCAAGCCGCTGGAGATGCCCTCCGACATGGAGGAGATCCTCTGCTACGGGCGCGGACCCGCGCTTCCGCCCCCGCCGCAGGCCGATCCGGCGGAGGACGGCTGGGGCGTCGCCCTGGACGTCACCGCGCTGAACGACATCGTGGTGGAGAAGCTGGCCCGGGACCGTCAGGTGAGCCTCGGGGTGTACATCTCCGGGCGGCTGCTGGCGTCGTACTCGGCGGACGGCGCGATCGTCGCGACCCCGACCGGCTCCACCGCCTACAGCTTCGCCGCGGGCGGTCCGGTGCTCTCACCCCGGATGCGGGCCGTGGTGTTCACGCCGGTCGCCCCGCACATGACCTTCGACCGCACGGTGATCGCCAACGCGGACGAGCCGATCGCGCTGCGCGTCCTGCCGCACTCGGGCCGGGCCGCCGTCAGCGTCGACGGACAGCCACGCGGGGTCCTCGAACCGGGCGACTGGATCGGCGTGATCGCGGCGCCGCGACCGCTGCGCCTGGTCCGGCTGGCGCCCGCCGACTTCTACGGGCGGCTGCGGGAGCGGATGCGCCTGACCGACGCTCCCGCGACCGCCGCCGACGGCGAGTCGGATCCGCTGTTCCGCCCCGCCAACCCCGTGCCGGACGACCTCAGCCACCTCTACCTGCCGCCGCCCCAGACCACCTGATCCGGCGCGCTCAGCCCGCCTCCCGCCGTTCGGCGGCGGACCGGTGCGTGAGCGGCTCGCGCAGGCCCAGGTGCGAGCGGAGCGTCGTACCCGTGTACTCCGTGCGGTAGACACCACGCTCCTGGAGCTCGGGGACGAGCAGGTCGACGATGTCGTCGAGGCCGTCCGGGATCAGGTACGGCGTGACGTTGAAGCCGTCGACCGCGCCGTGCCGTACGAAGTGGGCGAACTTGTCGGCGAGGCCGGACGGGGTGCCGACGTGGCCGCGCTGCGGGCCGAGCGCGATGACCGTCTCCCGCAGCGACCAGCCGTTTGCCTCGGCCTTCGCACGCCATTCGGCGACCACGGCACGCGGGTCCGCGACGCGGCGGGCGCCGAAGGAGCCGTCGTTCTCGGCGACGACCGGGTCCTCCTTCGGCAGCGGCCCGTCGGCGTCGCGGCCGGCCAGGTCGATGCCCCACAGCAGACCGGCGACCCCCAACGCCGTTGCGGGGGTGACCTGTTGGAGGCGCAGCCAGCGCTTCTTCTCCAGCGCCTCCTCCTCGGTGGCGCCGATGATGATCTCGGTGCCGGGCAGGATCCGCAGGTCGTCGTCGGGCCGTCCGACCGCCCGCAACCGGCGCCGCAGGTCTTCGGCGAAGGCGAGCGCGTCGTCGAAGTCGTTGCCGTGCGCGGAGAAGATGACGTCGGCGTTGCGGGCGGCGAAGTCGCGCCCCTCGCCGGAGTCACCGGCCTGGAAGATGACGGGGTGGCCCTGGGCGCTGCGCGGCAGGGTCGGCGCGAGTTCGACGTCGAACTGCGGTCCCTGATGGCGCACTTGGCGTACGGCACCGGGCGCCGACCAGGCCGGGGCGTCCGTGGAGCCGGCGACCGCTCCGTCCTCCCAGCTGTCCCACAGCGCGCGGGCGACGGTGAGGAACTCGGCGGCGCGCCGGTAGCGGTCGGCGTGGTCGAGATAGCCGCCGCGGCGGAAGTTGGCGCCGGTCCAGGCGTTGTCGGTGGTCACCACGTTCCAGCCGGCCCGGCCCTCGGAGAGCAGGTCGAGCCCGGACAGGCGGCGGGCGAGGTCGGCGGGTTCGTTGAAGGTGGAGTTGGAGGTGGAGACCAGACCGATCCGGCGGGTGACCGCGGCCAGCGCGGCGAGCTGGGTGATGGCGTCCGGTCGGCCGGCCACGTCGAGGTCGTGGATCTTGCCGTCGACCTCGCGCAGCCGCAGTCCCTCGCCGAGGAAGAACGCGTCGAACAGGCCCCGTTCGGCGGTCTGCGCCACCTTGCGGAAGGAGGCGGGGTCGATCTGGGAGCCGCTCTCGGGCGCGGACCACACGGTCCAGTGGTTGACGCCCTGGAAGAAGACCCCGAAGTGGAGCTGGGCGTCGGGCCGGGGGACGTCGAGGGGATCGGTGCGGGTCATCGGGCGTCCTCCTGAGCGACCGCGGCTGCGGCTGCGGCTGTGGCGGCGAAGCGGTTGGCGGGGCGCTCCAGACCCAGGGTCGAGCGCAGAGAAGTACCGGGCAGCGGGCGGGCGGTGAGCCGCCGAGCGGAGAGGGCGGGCAGGGCGAGACGGGAGAGGACGCCCAGATCCTCGTCAAGGACCAGCGGGTGCAGGCGTACGCCGTCGACGTGGCCGCTCAACTCGACCAGCAGCGCGACCAGTTGCTCCGCCGATCCGATGTGCCGCAGCCGTCCTCGGTCGGTCCAGGGCGCGTACCGCTCCAGGTCGGCGACCCGCTCGGCGCCGGTCGCGTCCGGAATATCAAGCGCGACCTCCACCTCGGCGAAGACCCGCGGAGTGCAGGCGCCGGTGGCGGCCGTCCTGACCGCCGCGAGGTCACGGCCCGAGACGAGAGCGACGTCGAGCAGCTCGGCGGGCACCCGGTCGGGACTGCCCAGGACGACGAGCTGTCCCTGGGGCGGACGCGGCACGATCGCGGGGCCCTTCACCGCGTACGTGTCGCCCGTGAAGTCGATGTAGTGGAGCCGGTCGCGGTCGAGGTAACGGCTGGTGGCCACCGACCTGATGACCGCGTCGTCCTCCCACGAGTCCCACAGGGCGCGGGCCACCTCCACCCCGTCGCGGGACTCCCGCGCTCGCGCGTCGGCGTCCGCGATCACCGGGCGCCCCCAGGAGCGGGCCGCCTCGGCACGCTCCTCCTCCGACACCACCCACCCGGCCCGACCGGCCGAGATGTGGTCGAGCGACGCCAACTGGCTTGAGACATGGAAGGGTTCGGCGTACGTGAGCGGTACGACGGGAGCGATTCCGATCGTGCTCGTGGAAGCGGCGAGGAAGGCCGCGCGCTCCACCGCGCCGATCCGGCCCACCGGATCCGCCGCTGTCCCGGGCGGCAGCACACCGTCGTCCAGGGTGATCAGCGTGAACCCCGCGTTCTCGGCGACGGCGGCCACCTCGGCCGTGCGCCGCGGGGTGAGCAACCGGTCGGGGGCGTGGGCGGCGCGGCGCCAGGCCGCGGGATGGGCGCCGTCGCCGTCGAGCTCGACGGCGAGATGCAGGGCGGGGCCGGACATGGGTGATCCTTCCGAGAACACGGGAACACGCGGCGACAGGGCCACGAGGAGACGGCCGGCGGGGCGGGCCGGCGGGGTCAGACGTGTACGGAAGGACAGACCGCGGAGGCGGTACGGCAGTAGTCGACATGCCGCCGGGTGGTCAGCCACGTGTCGATGCGGGCACTGCGCGCTGTCGCGCCAGGTACGTGCATCGGACCCTCCACCCGTCAGGAACTTGCGAGTTCAACGTACGTCGTCCGCCCGTGCGAGTGTCAAGGGCGTCCCGCACGCCTCCCACTCGCCGGGCTCGGTGGATCCGCCCTGCGTAACCTGGTCGCCGTGTCCGTCTCTCACCTGCGCCGTGTCGCCGTGCTTGTACTGGAGGGCGCGAAGCCCCTGGACGTCGGGATTCCCGCGCAGGTGTTCTCGACCCGGGGGAGCATGCCGTACGAGGTACGGCTGTGCGGGGCCGCGCCCGGCCTTGTGACCGGCGGCGACGGACTGTCGTACCACGTCGCCCATGGTCTGGAAGCGCTGGAGTGGGCCGGCATCGTCTTCATCCCCGGCTACCGCTTCCCGGACCGTGAGGACCCGCCCCCGGCCGTCGTCGAGGCGCTGATCGCCGCCCACGACCGGGGCGCGCGGCTCGCCGCCATCTCGACGGGCGCTTTCGCGCTCGCCGCCACCGGACTGCTCGACGGCAAGCGCGCCACGACCCACTGGCACTACACGCGGGCGCTCAAAGCGAAGCACCCGGAGATCCGTGTCGACGAGAACGTCCTGTTCGTCGACGAGGGCAGCGTCCTGACCTCGGCCGGCGCCGCCTCCGGCATCGACCTGTGCCTGCACATCCTGCGCGGCGACCTCGGCGTGGCCGCCTCCAACCACGCGGCCCGGCGCCTGGTCGCGGCCCCCTACCGCAGCGGCGGCCAGGCGCAGTACGTGCCGCGCAGCGTGCCCGAGCCGCTGGGCGAGCGGTTCGCCGCCACTCGGGAGTGGGCCCTGCACCGGCTCGACGACCCCCTCACCCTGGAGACGCTGGCCGGGCACGCGGGCGTGTCGGAGCGCACGTTCTCCCGGCGGTTCGCCGAGGACACCGGCTACACGCCGATGCAGTGGGTCATGCGGGCCCGCATCGACCGGGCGCGCGAACTCCTGGAGCGTTCGCAGCGGAGCGTGGAGCAGATCGCCGCGGACGTCGGCCTCGGCACCGGCGCGAATCTGCGGCTGCACTTCCAGCGCATCCTCGGGACCACGCCGAGCGAGTACCGGCGGACTTTCGCACGGGGCGAATAGCGCTCGGCGGGTTCCTGGGCGTGGGGGGATCCCGGGCGTGGCGGGATCCTTGCGAACCATGGCGATCGCGCCGCTGTCGGCAGCCCACCGCGCGCGCGAACCTGGGGGTGAATTGAGCTGAAGGGACACTCCTCATGACACGTATCGCCATCAATGGATTCGGCCGCATCGGACGCAATGTGCTGCGCGCACTGCTCGAACGCGACAGCGAGCTCGAGATCGTCGCCGTCAACGACCTCACGGAGCCCGCGGCCCTCGCCAAGCTGCTCGCCTTCGACTCCACGTCCGGCCGCCTCGGGCGCCCGGTGACCGTCGACGGGGACACCCTCGTGGTCGACGGCCGCCGTATCAAGGTCCTTGCGGAGCGCGAGCCGGCGCAGCTGCCCTGGGCCGACCTCGGCGTGGACGTCGTACTGGAGTCGACCGGCCGCTTCACCTCCGCGAAGGCGGCCCGCGCGCACCTCGACGCGGGCGCGCGCAAGGTGCTCGTCAGCGCGCCGTCCGACGGCGCCGACGTCACCCTCGCGTTCGGTGTGAACAACGATGCCTACGACCCCGCCCTGCACACGATCGTCTCGAACGCCTCCTGCACGACCAACGCCCTCGCCCCGCTGGCCGCGGTGCTGGACGAGCTGGCCGGCATCGAGCACGGCTTCATGACGACCGTGCACGCCTACACGCAGGAGCAGAACCTGCAGGACGGCCCGCACCGCGACGCCCGGCGCGCCCGTGCCGCCGCCGTGAACATCGTGCCGACCACGACGGGGGCCGCCAAGGCGATCGGCCACGTGCTGCCGAACCTGGACGGCAAGTTGTCGGGCGACTCGATCCGCGTGCCGGTCCCGGTGGGCTCGATCGTCGAGCTCAACACGACCGTTTCCCGTGACGTGACGCGCGAGGACGTGCTGGCCGCGTACCGCGCCGCCGCCGAGGGTCCGCTCGCCGGGGTCCTGGAGTACTCGGAGGACGCGCTCGTGTCGTCCGACATCACCGGCAACCCGGCCTCGTCGATCTTCGACTCCGCTCTCACCCGCGTCGAGGGCCGCCACATCAAGGTGGTCGCCTGGTACGACAACGAGTGGGGCTTCTCCAACCGCGTGATCGACACCTTGGAACTGCTCGCCGCCGGCTGACAGTTGACGTATTTCGCGCGCGGCGACGAAGGCCGCGCACACTCCGACGGACGGCCCCAGTGGCCGTCCGTCGGCCGTTGGGGCCCTTCCGACCCGCTCGCCGGAGCGGTCAGGATCGGAGAAGCGCCGGTCACGGGGGCGCGGCTAGCGTGGTTCCCAGCGGTCGGCCCCAGTCCACCCGCCTCGTAAAACGGGTGGACAGCGGGCGATCAGTGGTTAGCGTGGCCGCGACCGCCCGCACAGGGACGTCACAGACGCGAGCCCGCAGTCCGCGCGACGGAGAGAGAGACGATGGACAAGGTCACGAGGACGGACACCCGGTCGGCTCAGCCGCACACCGCCGACAGCCACGAACTGATCCGTGTGCTCGGCGCCCGCGAGAACAACCTCAAGGACGTCAGCATCGAGATCCCGAAGCGCCGTCTGACGGTGTTCACCGGCATCTCCGGCTCGGGCAAGAGCTCCCTGGTGTTCGACACGATCGCCGCCGAGTCGCAGCGGCTGATCAACGAGACCTACAGCGCCTTCGTACAGGGCTTCATGCCGACCCTGGCGCGGCCGGAGGTCGACGTCCTCGAAGGCCTCACCACCGCGATCATCGTCGACCAGCAGCGCATGGGCTCCGACCCGCGCTCCACGGTCGGTACCGCCACCGACGCCAACGCGATGCTGCGCATCCTCTTCAGCCGGCTCGGCGACCCGCACATCGGCCCGCCCAGCGCGTACTCCTTCAACACCGCCTCGGTCCGGGCCAGCGGCGGCATCACCGTTGAACGCGGCGCCGAGAAGACCAAGACGGTGAAGGCCACCTTCAACCGCACCGGCGGCATGTGCACCCGCTGCGAGGGCCGCGGCTCCGTCTCCGACATCGACCTCACCCAGCTCTACGACGACTCCAAGTCCCTCGCGGAGGGCGCGTTCACCATCCCCGGCTGGAAGTCGGACAGCCAGTGGACCGTGCAGGTCTACGCCCAGTCCGGCTTCGTCGACCCGGACAAGCCGATCCGCCAGTTCACCAAGAAGGAACTGCAGGCCTTCCTCTACGGCGAGCCGGTCAAGGTCAAGGTCAACGGCGTCAACCTCACCTACGAGGGCCTGATCCCCAAGATCCAGAAGTCGTTCCTGTCCAAGGACAAGGAGGCGATGCAGCCGCACATCCGGGCGTTCGTGGAGCGGGCGGTCACCTTCACCACCTGTCCCGAGTGCGACGGCACCCGGCTCAGTGAGGGCGCGCGGAACTCGAAGTACGCGGGGATCAGCATCGCCGACGCCTGCGCGATGGAGATCCGCGACCTCGCCGAATGGGTCCGCGGACTAGAGGAGCCCTCCGTCGCACCGCTGCTCACCGCGCTTCAGCAGACCCTCGACTCCTTCGTCGAGATCGGCCTCGGCTACCTCGCGCTCGACCGGCCCTCCGGCACCCTCTCGGGCGGCGAGGCACAGCGCGTCAAGATGATCCGCCACCTGGGCTCCGCGCTCACCGACATCACGTACGTCTTCGACGAGCCCACCATCGGCCTGCACCCGCACGACATCCAACGCATGAACGACCTGCTGCTGCGCCTGCGGGACAAGGGCAACACGGTCCTCGTCGTGGAGCACAAGCCGGAGACCATCGCGATCGCCGACCACGTCGTCGACCTCGGCCCCGGCGCCGGCGCGGCGGGCGGCACCGTCTGCTTCGAGGGCACCGTCGAGGGCCTGCGGACCGGCGGCACCATCACCGGCCGCCACTTCGACGACCGCTCCTCCCTCAAGGAGGAGACGCGCAAGCCCACCGGCGCACTGGAGATCCGCGGCGCGACCACCCACAACCTCCAGGACGTCGACGTCGACATCCCGCTCGGCGTGCTGACCGTCCTCACCGGCGTCGCAGGCTCCGGCAAGAGCTCGCTCGTGCACGGCTCGATCCCGGCCGGCGAGAACGTGGTGTCGGTCGACCAGACCCCGATCCGCGGCTCCCGACGCAGCAACCCGGCGACGTACACCGGACTTCTCGAACCGATCCGCAAGGCGTTCGCCAAGGCCAACGGTGTGAAGCCGGCGCTGTTCAGCGCCAACTCCGAGGGCGCCTGCCCCACCTGCAACGGCGCCGGGGTCATCTACACCGACCTGGCGATGATGGCCGGCGTCGCCTCCACCTGCGAGGACTGCGGCGGCAAGCGGTTCGACGCCTCCGTACTCGAATACCGCTTCGGCGGCCGGGACATCAGCGAGGTCCTGGCGATGTCGGTGACCGAGGCCGAGGAGTTCTTCGGTACCGGCGAGGCACGCACCCCGGCCGCGCACACCATCCTCGGTCGGCTCGCCGACGTCGGCCTCGGCTACCTCACCCTCGGCCAGCCGCTCACCACCCTCTCCGGCGGCGAGCGCCAGCGGCTGAAGCTGGCCACGCACATGGCCGACAAGGGCGGGATCTACATCCTCGACGAACCGACCACCGGCCTCCACCTGGCCGACGTCGAGCAACTCCTGGGCCTGCTCGACCGGTTGGTCGACTCCGGCAAGTCGGTCATCGTCGTCGAGCACCACCAGGCGGTCATGGCGCACGCCGACTGGATCATCGACCTCGGCCCCGGCGCGGGCCACGACGGCGGCCGGATCGTCTTCGAGGGGACCCCCGCCGACCTGGTCGCGGCTCGCTCGACGCTCACCGCGGAACACCTGGCGGCGTACGTCGGAGCCTGACCCGCAGGCCTTGCCTTGATCACCTGATCCGCGCGTGATTGGCTCGCCCGATGAACCTTCTGCTGACATCGGGCGGGCTGCGCAACGAGACCCTGCGGGAGTCGCTGCGGGACCTGCTGGGCAAGCCGTTCGGATCGGCGAACGTCGTCTACCTCCCGACGGCGTCCGTCGCCGAGTCCGGCGACCACGGGTGGCTGCTCGCGGACATGACGCGCGTACAGGCCCTGGGCTGGCGGGAGTTCGACATCCTGGAGCTGAACGGCCTGCCGCAGCGGATGGTCCTCGACCGGCTGCTGTACGCCGACGTCATCTACGCAGGCGGCGGCAACCACTACCACCTCGCCCGCAGCATCACCCTCAACGGCCTGACCGACGGCTTCCTGGAGGCGCTGGAGAGCCGGGTCTACGTCGGGTTGAGCGCCGGATCGATGATCTTCAGCAGCAACCTCACCGAGCACTCCGCCGACGTCATCGGGGACACCGCCGACCTGCACGCGCTCGGCACGAAGACCGTGGAGCCGCCCTTCGGCCGCTTCGACTGGTACCTGAAGCCCCACCTCGACTCGCCGGACTTCCCGGAGCGGGACGACGCCTGGGCCGACCGGATCGTCGAACGGGCCGACTTCCCGATCTACTTCATCGACGACGACACGGCGCTTCGGGTCAGGGACGGTGAGGTGGACGTCGTGTCCGAGGGCCGGTGGCGGTTTCATCCGTGAGCCGGGACGGCAGGGCGGGGCGTGGACATTCATGAGAGGCGAGCGATGGTGATCGAGGTCGCGGGTGTACGGGCCCCGTCGGGGCGGGCGGCGGAGGCGGCGCTGGGGGTGTGCGCCGAGTACGCGGACGAGGCGCTGTACCACCACTCCCTCCGCTCGTACTTCTTTGGAGCCGCCTGGGCACAGGAGCGCGGCCTCGATTTCGACCGCGAGTTGCTGTTCGTCTCGGCGGCGCTGCACGACTTGGCGCTCACCGCGCCCTTCGACAGCCACACGCTCCCCTTCGAGGACGCGGGCGGTCACCTGGCGCGGGTCTTCACGGCGGGGCTGGGCTGGCCGGTCGAGCGGCGGGACCGGGCGGCCGAGCTGATCGTGCTGCACATGCGGGACGACGTGGATCCCGAGCAGGACCTGGAGAGCCGTCTGCTGCAGGTGGGGACGAGCGCCGATGTCTCGGGGACGGGACTGGAGGCGTTCGAGCCGGAATTCCGCGCGGCGCTCGTCACGGCGTACCCCCGCCTGGGATTCGCGGCGTCCTTCGTCCGTCTCTTCCAGGACCAGGCCGGGCGGAAGCAGGGGTGCGCGGTGGCGGAGCTGGTCGCCGGGGACTGGGCGGAGCGGACCCTGGCCAACCCGCTGGAGGAGCCGGTCGCGGGGCCGCGTGCGGGGGAGTAGCGGCTGGTGGGCGTGGGCGGCGCTGCCGGTGTGACCGGGGGATGAAAGGATGGGCCGCATGAGTAACGTCTACTTCGACATCACCATCAACGGCGAGGCCGCGGGCCGCATCGTGTTCCGGCTCTTCGACGACGTAGTCCCGAAGACCGCCCAGAACTTCCGCGAGCTCGCCACCGGCCAGCACGGTTACGGCTACGCGGGCTCGCCCTTCCACCGGGTCATCCCCGACTTCATGCTGCAGGGCGGCGACTTCACCAACGGCAACGGCACCGGCGGCAAGAGCATCTGGGGCGGCGAGTTCGCCGACGAGAACTTCAAGCTCCGCCACGACCGCCCGTTCCTGCTGTCGATGGCGAACGCGGGCCCCGGCACCAACGGCTCGCAGTTCTTCGTCACCACTGTCGTCACGCCCTGGCTCGACGGCAAGCACGTCGTCTTCGGCGAGGTCGTCGAGGGCTCCGACCTGGTGAAGAAGATCGAGTCCCTGGGCTCCCGCTCGGGCTCGACGGCGTCCAAGATCGTGGTCGCCGCGTCCGGCACCGTCGACGCGTAACACCGCAGACCCAGGCCACCCTCACCGGCTGGCACGAGAGCAGCGACTACGGCGTCGCCCTGGGCGAGTTCGCCGAACGCTACGG
>NZ_JBSFLV010000174.1:0-17900 GCF_053599215.1 Streptomyces sp. NPDC001002
GGCCGGCGCCCCGAGCGCCGAGGCCCGCCCCACGGGCAGTTCCCACTCCTCCTGACGCCCCAGTGCGGTCAGGTCCAGGACCTCCGCCCATGCCGACGGTGCCCAGGCAGGTGCCGGCCAGCCAGGCCGCCTCCAGCGCGTCGGCGCGCGCCTCGCCGTCGGCGGGATCGGCGGCGATCCGGGGCAGCGCCGAGGCGAGCAGCCGGATCGCCCGCAGCGCCAGCTCGTCGGTGACCGGGTCCGGCTGCGGGGCGTACAGCGCCTCCACGGCGTGCGCCATGGCGTTGACGCCGCTGGTCACCGAGGTGTAGATGGGCAGGCCGAGGGTGAGGGAGACGTCGTAGAGGATGGTCCGGGGGCGGATCTCGGGGGCGGAGCGGGTGGTCTTCACGCCGTCGCGTGTCTCGCCCAGGACGGGGGTGGCCTCGGAGCCCGCGTACGTGGTCGGTACGACCACCTGGGGGAGTCCCGTGCGGACGGCGAGGGCCTTGGAGAGGCCGACGGCCGAGCCGCCGCCGAGGGCGACCAGGCAGTCGGCGCCCGTCTCCCGAACGGCTTCCAGGGCGCGTTCGGTGACGTCCACCGGCGTGTGCATCCTGGCCTCGGTGAACTCTCCGGCGGTCAGTGGCCCGAGGGCCTGCCTCGCCCGCTCGACCAGGTCCGTGCGCGTCGGTGTGGTGAGGATCAGGGCGCGGGTGCGGCCCAGGGCCTCGACCTCCTCGCGCAGACGTCCCAGGGTCCCGGTCCCGAAGACGGTCCTCACCAAATGACCGGAGTGGACGAACTCCCGCATGCGGCTCTCCGATGTACGTGGCTCCGGGGTGCGGCGCTGCACCCCTGTCGAGGAGTATGGCCACGCCCGGCCCGGCGCGCCTGCACGAAACGTGCCGGGCGCTGCACGAAAGACGCGCCGACCTTTCAGCCGGCCGGCAGGTCAGCCCTCGCGGCGCAGGGCCGCCGGAGTCGTGCCCAGCTGTGCGCGCAGCACCCGGGTGAGGTGCTCCTGGTGCGAGAAGCCGCAGACGGCGGCGATCTCGGCGATCGGCTGGGTCCCCGTGCGCAGCAGCCGGGCGGCCCGCTCGACACGCAGCCGCATCAGATAGCGGTGCGGCGGCCGTCCTGCCCGGTCCTTGAAGGCCCGCGCGAACCGGCTCACGCCCAGGCCGGCCGCCGCGGCCAGCTCGGTGAGCGGTAGCGGGTCCGCGAGCCGCGCCTCCATCAGGTCGCGTACGGCCGTGAACTGACGATCCGTCAACCCATTTGCCCGCAGCTGCTGTTCACCGTTGACACGGCCTACGTTGCTGTGCCGCCACGCCAGTTGACCGGCGAGCGTGAGGACCAGTTGGTCCGCGTACGTGCGGCCGGCCGGGGCGCCCTCGCGGACCACGCCGTCCAGGGCCAGGACCAGTTGCTCCAACAGCGGGTCGGTGACGCCGAGTTCCTCGTTCAGCCGCACCGGCCCGTGGTCCTCGCCGACCGCCGTGCGCAGGATGTCGTCCGCGACGTACACGTGCACGGTCTTGAGCGGGCCGCCGAGTTCGACGTCCAGGGTGGTCTCGGCGGGGTGCAGGAACATGCCGCCCGGCGGGACGCGGCTGACCTCGGTGAGGCCGCGACGCCCGCGGCGGACCGTGACGGGGCCGTCCAGGTGCAGGATCAGCAGGTGGCTGGGCGCCCCGTCGAAGGCCTTGCGGTAGGGGAGCTCGTCCTGGGTGGAGAGGTACAGCCCCTGCCAGCCGAGCCCCGCGCTGGTCCGTCGCGGACGCACCCACGGCAGTCCGAGGATGCCCAGGGTGTCGTCCACGCCCAGTTCCCGCATCGGCATCAAGGCCGCTCCCACCTGCCCCTCGGATCCGCCGCCTGGAGCGGACCGGTACGTCAATGGTGGCGCAGGTGGGCGGCCGGAGAAAGCGTGAGGTGGGAGGCGGTCACTTCAGACCGATGTGCGCCCCCGGTCCCAGCGGCAGGTCGAAGCCGTAGAAGATGCCCAGGATCACCAGCCAGACCGCGAGGAACGGCACGACGAACACCGACAGGCGGGCGATGAGCGTGCCGAGGCGGGCGTCCGGTTCGTAGCGGCGAAGCAGCGCCAGGAGCAGGAAGACGTACGGGTTCATCGGCGTGATGATGCCGGTGGCGGAGTCGCCGATGCGGAACGCGGCCTGGCTGAGCGCCGGGCTCATGCCGAGCAGCATGAACGCGGGCACGAAGACCGGTCCCACCAGCGACCACAGGGCCGAGCCGGAGACGATGAAGAGGTTGAGGCAGGACGCCAGGAGTACGAAGGCCACCAGGACCCAGAAGCCGGTCAGGCCGATGGAGTTGAGCCCGGCGGCGGCCTTCACGGCGAGCAGCACGCCCAGGTTGGACCAGTTGAACAGCGCGATGACCTGCGCGGCGACGAACATCAGGACGATGTAGCCCGACATGTTCTTCACCGACTCGGACATGGCGGTGACCACGCCCTCCGCGCCCGAGACCGTCTTCACCGTGAAGCCGTAGGTGAGCCCGGCCAGCAGGAACGCGCCGAACAGCACGGGGACGATGCCGGTGAGCAGCGGCGAGGGCACAAGGGCCCCGCCCTCGCCGCGCAGCGGTGCCCCCTCGGGCAGCCACAGGGACAGCACGGCACCCGCGTACAGGGCCACGACCAGGCCGGTGACCAGCAGGCCGCGCCGCTGGACCGGGGTGAGCGTGAGGTCCTGCTCCTCGGGCTCGTCGTCCCCGGGCACGTAGGCCGGCAGTCGCGGTTCCAGGACGCGGCTGATGAGGAAGCCGCCGAGCAGGCCGAGGACGAGGCTGCTGGACGCGGTGAAGTAGTAGTTGACCAGGATGTTCAGGTCCAGGCCCTTGGCCGCGGGCAGGACCGAGGCGGCCTGCTGGGTGATGCCGATGTACAGGGCGTCCAGCGAGCCGATGGTGAACCCGGCCGCGTAGCCCGCGCCGACACAGGCGAAGCCGCCGATCAGACCGGCCACGGGATGCCGCCCGGCGGCCTTGAAGACCACGGCCGCCAGCGGCGGGAGCACGATCGCGGCCACGTCGCTCATCATGTGCGCCTGACACGCGACCAGCGCCACCAGATAGGGCAGCACCTTGCGCGGGGCGCGGGCCAGGGTGGCCCGCATGACCGTCTCAAGAAGCCCGGTCCGCTCTGCCAGGCCCACCGCCATGATCATGATGAGCACGGCGCCGACCGGCGGGAACGTGGCGAAGTTGACGACCAGGTTCTGCGTCAGCCAGCTGATCCCCTCACCGGTGAACAGCCCGGTGACGGGCTTGGTCTCGTCGGTGCCGGGGACCGTGACGGTGACGTCCGCCAGTGACAGGGCGGTCGAGACGAGCGCCAGGACCAGGAAGAGGCAGGTGAACAGGACGATCGGGTTGGGCAGCGCGTTGCCGACGCGTTCGATCAGCGCCAGCACCCGGTCGATGCCGCGTCGGCCTCCGGTCTCCGGGGACTTGCTGTCCGGGGCGGGCAGTTCGGTCAGTGAGGACATCGGCGCTACCGCCTTCCGGTGGTGCCCGCGGCGGGCAGGAGGTCCTTGTGTACGACGCCGTCCTGGACGACGCAGACTACGTTCGCGGGGTCGCCCAGGACACCGATGTCCCGCAGCGGATCGCCGTCGCAGAGGATCAGGTCGGCGGTGCGGCCGGCGGTCAGGGTGCCCAACCGGTCGGCGACACCGAGGAGCTCGGCGGAGGTGCGCGTTCCGGCGACGATGGCCGCCATCGGGTCCATGCCGAGGTCGACGAGGTAGCTGAGTTCCATCAGGTTCACGCCGTGCGGGCCGACGGCGGCGTCGGTGCCGAGCGCGATCCGGGCACCGTACTCGATGGCCCGGGCGATGTTCTCCTTCGTGATGCCCGACCAGCGGGTCTTCTTCTGGTAGTGGAAGTCGGGCATCGTCTCCTTGTCGATCCCCGCGTACACCGTGGACAGCGTCGGGACGACGAACACCCCGCGCTCGCCCGCCAGGTCGAGGGCTCGCTCGTCGAGGCCGTAGCCGTGCTCGATGCTGGTGACGCCGCCGCGCAGGGCGTTGAGGATGCCCGCGTTGCCCTGGGCGTGCGCGGCGACCGGCTTGCCGCCGTGCCGTCGGGCCTCGTCGACCACGGCCCGGATCTCCTCCTCCAGGAGGCCCTCGTCGTCGGGCTGGTCGTAGGGGCTGCCCATGCCGCCGGTGGCGCAGATCTTCACCAGGTCGGCGCCCTCGCGCAGCACCCGGCGCACGGCGAGCCGGGCCTCGTCGGCGGTGTCGGCGATCTCCGACATCCCGGCGCTCAGGTCGGTGCCGTTGGGCAGGCGTACGTCGGCGTGTCCGCCGGTGTGGCTGATGATCCGCACCGCCGTGTGCAGGCGCGGTCCCACCACCCGGCCGCTCTCCACGGCCGTGCGGAACCCCGCCGACAGGCCGCCCAGGTCGCGGGCGCTGGTGACACCGGCGTCCAGGGTCTGCCGCAGCCGCGTGACCGTGTCCAGGGTGACCAGGACGGGATCGAGTTCGGCCCGGCGTCCGGGCGCGGAGCCGTGCGCGTAGGCGAGATGCACGTGGCAGTCGAAGAAGCCGGGGAGTACGGTCCGGCCGGCGGCGTCGATCACACGCGCGTCCGCGGGTCGGTCGGCCGTCGTAGGCTCGGTCGCGGCGGGGCCGGCGTAGGTGATCGTGCCCTGGGCATCGACGGTGATGACGGCGTCGTCGACCGGCGGCGAACCGGTCCCGTCGACGAGCCTGGCGCCGAGTATCCGCAGAGCGGTCCGGGCTTCCCGAGTGGTGGGGTGGGTCATGGGGCGCGGTCACTCCTCCGTGGTCGTGGACAGGGAACGGAGTGTGGAGTGCACGGGTCAACCGGATGTCACCATGCAGAATTCGCGCCGGATCCGTGCCCGGCGTGCAGAGAAGTGCCGCCCCTGGACGTGCAGGATCGTGCCGCGGTCGAGCTCGACGAACTCGACCGCGCCGTCGTGCACGCGCTGCAGATCCACCCCCGGGCGCCGTGGACGCTGGTCGGCGAGGTGCTCGGAGTGAACTCGGTGACGGTCGCCCGGCGCTGGCAGCGGCTGCGGGAGGCGGGTCTGGCCTGGGTGACCGCGTACCCCCGGCTCTCCGACGCGCGGTTCGTGGTGACCGCTGTGGTCGAGGTGGACACCGACCCGGGGCGCGCCGAGGACGTGGCCGGCATCCTCGCCCGGGAGCCGGCGGTGGCGAACATCAAGCTCACGGCGGGCGGCCGCGATCTCGTCCTGTCCGTGCAGACCACAGGCCTGACCGAGCTGGCCCGGCTGACCACGCGGCTGTTCCAGACCACACCGGGGGTACGGGCGAGCCGTACGAACGTGTCGACCGGGCTGCCCGCCGAGGGCAGCCGATGGCGGCTGCGGAGCCTGGACGACGTGCAGTGCGCGCGCCTTGAGGCGGCGATCCCGCCGGCCGTCGTCCCCACACCGGCCGCCGAGGCGCGTTGGGACGACCTGGACGCGCAGCTGCTGGGGTTGCTCAGTCAGGACGGGCGGATGTCGCTGCGCGACCTCTCGGCGGCGGCCGACACGAGCATCACCACCGTCCGGCGCAGGGTGCAGTCGCTGCTCGCGGCCCGGCTGTCCCTGCGCTGCGACCTGGCCAGGCCGTTGTCGGGGTGGCCGCTGTCCGCCGTGTACTTCGCCTCAGTGCCCGGGCAGCATGTGGAGGAGACCTGCCGGGTCCTCGCCGGGATGCGGGAGGTGCGGGCGTGCGCGATCACCGCCGGGCCGCACAACCTGGTGATCGACGTCTGGCTGCGCGACCTGCGGGACGTGCACTCCTTCGAGGCCCATCTCGCGCGGCGGATCCCCCGCCTCACGGTCGACGACCGCTCGGTGGTGCTGCGCACGGTCAAGCACATGGGCCGGCTGCTGGACGAGGACGGCCGCTGTGTGGGCGTCGTGCCGCTGCGGCACCCGCAGGGACCTCGTGCGGTCGGCGCCGGGGAGGAGACGGTCCCGGCGCTGTAACCGCCGGGAGGATCAGGGCTCGCGGTGCTCGTGCGCGGACCGCTCCAGTTCCGCGGCCTCCGCCTCGGCCAGCCGGGTCTCGGCGGCCACGTCGATCGACCGGGTCAGGAACCAGTAGAGGATCGCGGAGACCGGCAGTCCGACGAACAGGGAGATGTCGGCGCCGTCGAGCGCGTCGGCGATCGGCCCGGTGTAGAGCGTGCCCACGGAGAAGAACGGGATCATGACCACGAAGCCCACCAGGTACGAGATGATCCCGTGCCAGCCCCAACGCCCGTAGATCCCATGGGGGTTGAAGATCTCGGCGATCGCGTAGTGGCCGCGGCGCACGATGTAGTAGTCCATGAGGTTCACCGCGGTCCAGGGGATGAAGAGGTAGAGGACCAGCAGCAGGAAGTTGTTGAAGTTCGTCAGGAAGTCGGAGGTCGCGGCCATCGCGCCGACCAGCGAGAGGGCCGCGGTCAGACCGATGGTGAGCAGGCGGACGCCGACCGTCGGGCGCACCTTCTTGAAGGAGTCGATGGCGCTGATCAGGGTCAGCGAACCGCCGTACATGTTGAGCGCGGTGACCGAGATCAGGCCGAGGGCAGCGAACAGCAGCACGATCGCGCCGAAGCCGCTGAACACCTTGTCGCCGGCCGCGTTGATCGAGGCGACCGTGTCGAAGTCCTTGCCCGCCCAGGCGGCGAGCAGCGTGCCGAGGACCATCAGCCAGATGCCGCCGAGGGCCGAGCCGAAGTAGGTCCAGTAGAAGGTCTTGCGGACGGTCACGCCCGGCGGGAGGTAGCGCGAGTAGTCGGAGACATAGATCGCCCAGCTGATCTGGTAGCCGGCGACCACGCCGAACTGGGCCAGGAACGGCGTCCATTGGAAGTCGCCGAGGTCGAAGGAGCCCGCCGGGTAGTGGAGCGTGACCAGGACGCCCACGGTGAAGATCCCGAAGACGATCAGGAAGGTGTACGTCAGGAACTGCTCGGCCTTGTGGATGACGTCGTAGCCGACCAGCGCGATGACCAGGGCGACCACGGTCACCGCGGCCACCCACGGCTTCACGCCGCCGTGCACCGTGGTGTGCAGGGCCTCGCCCGCCAGGATGGTGTTGAAGACGTTGAAGCCCGCGTACTGGACGTACGCGAACAGCCACACCAGCAGGGCGCCGACATAGCCGAACTGGGGCCGCGACTGGATCATCTGCGGCAGACCCAACTGCGGGCCCTGGGCCGAGTGGAAGGCCATGAAGAAGGTGCCGATCACCGTGCCGGCGACGATCGCGATGAGCGACCAGATGAGGTTGCCGCCCTCGGTGATGCTGATCAGGCCGACGGCGAGGGTGGCGATCTGCGCGTTCGACATGAACCACAGCGGGCCGAGGTGCCACAGCTTGCCGTGGCGTTCGTCGAGGGGGACGTAGTCGATGGAGCGGGTCTCCAGACCCGACACCCGGGGCTCTGCTGATGTGGTCATGACGCCTCCAGAGTGTGGATCCGTCTCTGAGGCCACATTCATGCCTCGTCCATGTCCGGTCAAGCGGTCATTACCGACCCTTGACCGGACGCGAGCCGAGGACAGACGCCGAGGTCAGACCGCCGGGCTCGGGAAGGTCGGGTACTCGACGCCGGAGACGTGCTGGACCACCCGGACGACCTGGCAGGAGTAGCCGAACTCGTTGTCGTACCAGAGGTAGAGGATCGCGTTGTCGCCCTCCACCTTCGTGGCGCCCGCGTCGACGATCGAGGCGTGGCGCGAGCCGATGAAGTCGCTGGAGACCGCGTCGGGGGCCGTGGTGAAGTCGATCTGGCGCTTGAGCGGCGAGGTCAGCGAGACCTCGCGGAGGTGGTCGAGGACCTCCTCGCGGGACGTCTCGCGGGAGAGCTGCAGATTGAGGATCGCGATCGAGACGTCCGGCACCGGGACCCGGATCGAGCTGCCGGTGATCCGCGCCTTGAGGTCGGGCAGCGCCTTGGTGACGGCGGAGGCGGCGCCGGTCTCGGTGATGACCATGTTGAGCGGCGCGGAGCGGCCCCGGCGGTCGGCCTTGTGGTAATTGTCCAGCAGGTTCTGGTCGTTGGTGAAGGAGTGCACGGTCTCCACATGGCCGCGCTCCACTCCGAACTCGTCGTCCATCGCCTTCAGCGGCGGCACGATCGCGTTGGTGGTGCAGGACGCGCAGGACAGGATCCGCTCGTCCGGCTTCACGGTGTCGTGGTTGACGCCGTGCACGATGTTCGGGACGTCGCCCTTGCCCGGCGCGGTCAGCACGACCTTGTCGATGCCGGGACGCAGATGCTGCGAAAGCCCTTCCCGGTCGCGCCACTTGCCGGTGTTGTCGATGAGGATCGCGTTGCTGATGCCGTACGTCGTGTAGTCGACCTCGGACGGGTCGTCGGCGTAGATCACCTTGATCGCGTTGCCGTTGGCGAAGATCGTGCCGCTCGCCTCGTCGACCGTGATCGTGCCCTGGAACTGGCCGTGGATCGAGTCCCGGCGCAGCAGCGAGGCCCGCTTGACGAGATCCTCGGAGGCGCGTCCGCCACTGCCGCGCACCACGATGGCGCGCAGCCGCAGACCGTTGCCCGAGCCGGCCTTCTCGATCAGCAGCCGGGCGACCAGGCGTCCGATGCGGCCGAAGCCGTAGAGGACGACGTCACGCCCCTCGCCGCGCTCGATCTTGTTGGCGCCCGTGGCGCCGGCGACGGCCTCGGCGGTGAACTCGTCGACACCCAGGCCGCGTTCGTCCTCGCGGTAGGTCGCGGCGAGCATGCCGATGTCGATCTGCGAGGGACCGAGGTCGAGCGTGGTCAGGGCGCGCAGGAAGGGCAGCGTCTCCGTGACCGAGAGCTCCGCGCCGGCGATCTGCCGGGCGAAGCGGTGGGTCTTGAGGATGCTCACCACCGACTTGTTCACCAGGGAGCGGCTGTGCAGCAGCACGGTGACGTCCCGCTCGCGGTGCAGCTTCCCGATGATCGGGATCATCGACTCCGCGGTCTCCTCGCGGGTCTTCCAGTTGGTGAACGAGTCGTCGTTGACAGTCACAGGTTTCTCTTTCGAGCTAGGTGGCGCTCATATGCTAAACCCCTGGTCGTCGAGTCGTTCAGGCGGGGGTTCCGGCCGGAATCGAGACGATCCGGCCGCCGCTGCGTACCTGCGGGGGACGGGGCCGCCCGCCCCGAGACCGTCACCGGACCGATCCAAGGGACAGAGCATGAACGCAAGCGCAGCCATCGGCGTGACCGGCCTCGGTGTGATGGGCCGCAACCTGGCCCGGAACTTCGCCCGCAACGGCTACACCGTCGCCGTCCACAACCGGTCAGCGGGCCGTACGCACGCGCTCATGGAGGAGTTCGGCCACGAGGGCACGTTCGTCCCCGCCGAGACGGCCGCGGAGTTCGTGGCCGCCCTGGAGCGTCCCCGGCGGCTGCTGATCATGGTGCAGGCGGGCGCCGCCACCGACGCGGTCATCGAGGAGTTCGCCCCGCTGCTGGAGGCCGGGGACATGATCATCGACGCCGGCAACGCCCACTACGCCGACACCCGCCGCCGCGAGGCCGCCCTGCGCGAACGCGGTCTGCACTTCGTCGGCACCGGCGTGTCCGGCGGCGAGGAGGGCGCGCTGCACGGACCGTCGATCATGGTCGGCGGCTCGGCGGAGTCGTACGCCGTCCTCGGGCCGATGTTCGAGAAGATCAGCGCGTACGTCGACGGCGAGCCGTGTGCCGCCTACATCGGCAGCGACGGCGCCGGGCACTTCGTGAAGATGGTCCACAACGGCATCGAGTACGCCGACATGCAGCTCATCGCCGAGGCCTACGACCTGTTGCGCCGGGTCGCCGGATACACCCCGGGCGAGATCGCGGACGTCTTCCGGCGCTGGAACGAGGGCCGGCTCGGCTCGTACCTGGTCGAGATCACCGCCGAAGTGCTCGCGCACGTGGACGCGGAGACCGGCGCCCCCTTCGTCGACGTGGTCGTCGACGCCGCCGGGCAGAAGGGCACCGGCCGCTGGACCGTGCAGACCGCCCTCGACCTGGCCTCACCGGTCACCGCCATCGCCCAGGCCACCTTCGCCCGCGCCGCCTCCGGCCAGAGCGAACTGCGTGCCGCCTACGCGGGCCTGCCCGGCGGCACCCGTCCCAAGCTCAGCCGCACCGAGGCCGAGCGCTTCGCCTCGCAGGTCGAGCACGCCCTGTACGCGTCGAAGGTCATTGCCTACGACCAGGGCTGGAAGATGATCCAGGACGCCGCCGCCGAGTACGGCTGGAAGATCGACCTCGGCACGGTCGCCCGGATCTGGCGCGGCGGCTGCATCATCCGCGCCTCCTTCCTGGACCGCATCCGGGCCGCCTACACGGCCGACCGTGACCTGGTCAGCCTCCTCGGCGAGATGGAGTTCGCGATGGAGATCACCGACGCGCAGGTGCCCTGGCGGGAGACGGTCGCCTCGGCCGCCCGGCGCGGGGTCCCGGTCCCGGCCTTCTCGGCCGCGCTCGCCCACTACGACACCCTGCGCGCCGACCGCCTGCCCGCCGCTCTGCTGCAAGGGCAGCGCGACTACTTCGGGGCGCACACGTACAGCCGTACCGACCGCCCCGGCACCTTCCACACCCACTGGGCCACGCCCGGCCGCCCCGAGACCACGGCCTGAGCGACCGGACTCGACCTGGCCTGACTCCACCTGATCCGGGCCGACCTGCCCGTCGTCGCCGGTTCCGGGCGTGACCATCGCCCGGAACCGGTCGTTCTCGCTTGCATGATCCACTTCAAGCGCGGACTCGTCACCGCCGCCCTCGCGCTGGCCGGCCTCGCGGCTCTGACCGCCCCCGCCGCCCACGCCACCGACAACGTCCCTTGCCACAGCCCCACCAAGCGCACCCTCACCGACCCCTCCAGCGGCCGCACTTGGCCGAACACCGAGGTCCGCTACTGCAACCTCACCCGGGGCCACGTGCCCGTGTACGCGACGCGTTCGCCGGGTGCCGCTGTCGTCGGCTACCTCGAACAGGGCGGCGCGGCCAACTGGTTCGTCACCGAGATGAAGGGCCAGACCTTCCGGGACGGGTCCGCCGAGAACTACTGGTGGGGCAGCACCATGGCGGACAACGGCCGTTGGGGCTGGGTGCCCGAGGTCTACTTCGCGGGCGGCGACAACAACGAGGACGACGCGGGGCTGCTGATGCCCGGCTCCTACACCTGCGCGAACGCGTGCCCGCCGCTGCCCTTCTGGGCGCGCTGAGGTTCTGCGGCGGTCGCTCCTGTCTTGACGCCCCCATCCGGCCGACCTAGCCTCGACTCAACACGTCTAGACAGGTAGGTCGACGATGGCCGATTCGCTGGACTCCACCGACAACAGATCCTCCGGCCGACAGCTCCAGGTGGAGACACACGGGCTGGACGTGATCGGGGACGCCGAGCGCAAAGGCACTCCGCGGACGCTGTTCTGGCCTTGGTTCGGGGCCAACGTCTCGATTCTGGGCCTGAGTTACGGTGCCTTCGCGCTCGGCTTCGGGATCTCCTTCTGGCAGGCGCTGCTCGCCGGCGTCATGGGCATCGTCTTCTCCTTCCTGCTCTGCGGATTCATCGCCGTCTCGGGCAAGCGCGGCTCGGCGCCGACCATGGTGCTCAGCCGCGCCGCCTATGGCGTACGGGGCAACCGGCTGCCGTCGGTCATCTCCTGGGTGCTCACCGTGGGTTGGGAGACCGTCCTGTGCTCGCTGGCCACCATGGCCACCGCCACCGTCTTCGGCCGGCTCGGCTGGGGCGGCGGCACCGAGACCAAGGTCATCGCCCTGATCGTGGTCGGCGCGCTCACCGTCATCGGTGGTGTGATGGGCTTCGACCTCATCATGCGGTTGCAGACCGTGATCACCGTCGTCACGGGCGTGCTCACGGTCGTCTACATCGCGCTGGTCGCCGACCACATCCACTGGCACACCGTGAACGCCCTCCCGGCGGGCTCCGCCCAGGAGTTCATCGGCGCGCTCGTCTTCATGATGACCGGCTTCGGGCTCGGCTGGGTCAACGCGGCCGCCGACTACTCCCGCTATCTGCCGAGGGGTTCGTCGAGCCGGGGTGTCATCGGCTGGACCACGTTCGGCGCGTCGGTGGCACCCCTGTTCCTGCTGGTCTTCGGCCTGTTGCTGGCCGGCTCCTCGACCAAGCTCAACGCGGCCGTCGCCGCCGACCCGATCGGCGCCCTCACGACCATCCTGCCGACCTGGTTCCTGGTCCCCTTCGCCGTGGTCGCCGTTCTCGGCCTGGTCGGCGGCGCCGTCCTCGACATCTACTCCTCCGGCCTCGCCCTGCTCTCCGCCGGCCTGCGCATCCCCCGCTACCTGGCCGCGCTGGTCGACGGCGTCCTGATGATCGCGGGCTCGATCTACATCGTGTTCATCGCCGACGACTTCCTCGGCCAGTTCATGGGCTTCCTGACGACGCTGGGCGTCCCCATCGCCGCCTGGTGCGGCATCATGCTCGCCGACCTGCTCCTGCGCCGGCGCGACTACGACGAGGGCGACCTGTACCGTCCGTCCGGCCGCTACGGCGACGTATCCCTCATGCCGCTGCTCCTCACGCTGGTCGCCACGGCTCTTGGCTGGGGCCTGGTCACCAACGCCGCCGCGAGCTGGCTGGACTGGCAGGGCTACCTGCTCGACCCCTTCGGCCTCGGCGGCAAGTCCGGCGCCTGGGCGTACGCCAACCTCGGCGTCCTCGTCGCCCTCGCCGTCGGCTTCCTCGGCACCCTGGCCCTGGGCCGCGCCCGCGTCCACGCCCAGGAGGCGCTGGCACCGAGCCCGGCGACGGGGGAGGGGGTGCCGATCGCATGACGGATCGCATGACGGATCCCTTTGGTGATCGCACGGCCGCAGACGCCGGCCTGCTCACGGTCATCGACATGCAGCGCGTCTTCGCCGAACCCGACAGCCCCTGGGCCACCCCGCGTTACGCCGAGGCCGCGGCGGGCGTACGACGTCTGCTGCCGGCGTTCGGCGACCGCGTGGCCTTCACCCGCTTCGTCGCCCCCGCGAAACCCGAGGGTGCCTGGCGCGCGTACTACGAGCAGTGGCCCTTCGCCCTCCAGCCGCCGGACGCGCGCCTGTGGGACCTCACCGACGACTTCGCCGACCACCCGGGCCACGTCGTCACCGCCACGACCTTCGGCAAGTGGGGCCCTGAACTCGCCCAGCACGTAAGGCAGGACGGCCGGATGGTCCTGGCTGGCGTCAGCACCGACTGCTGCGTCCTGTCCACCGCCCTAGCCGCGGCCGACGCCGGCATCGAGGTGCTGGTCGCCGCCGACGCCTGCGCGGGCGTGGACGACGACTCGCACGCCAAGGCCCTGCACGTGATGGACCTCTACCGCCCCCTGATCCGGGTGACGACCGTCGCCGAGCTGCTTGAGGCGGCGGCTGGATGAGCGAAGTCCCCCTCAAACACCAGCGGATCACCGAGGTCCTGGCCAAGGAGATCCGCAGCGGCCGTCGCCCGCCCGGCGAGCAACTGCCCGGCGAGCACGCCCTGGCCCAGCGGTTCGGGGTCAGCCGTACGACGATCCGCGCGGCCCTCGCCGAACTCAGCGAGGCCGGACTGATCACCACCCGCACCGGCAAGGGTTCCTACGTCCTCTTCGACGACCGCCCGCTCGACGACCGACTCGGCTGGGCCCGCGCCCTCGCCACCCAGGGCATCGACACGCGGGTGCGGACAGTGGCGGTGCGAGGCGTGCGCGAGGAGCCGCTCGCCGCCGAACTCGGCCTGCCCGAACCGGAGTTCGTCTGTGTGGAGCGGACCCGGGAGCTGGTCGCCGATGCCGTGGTGGTGTCGTACGAACGCAGCTTTCTGCCGCCCGTGGCCGGAATCAGGGAGCTGGCGGAGCGAGGTCTGGAGGGGGAGTCGCTCACCGATGTGATGGGACGGGCCGGGCTGCGTCCTGATCACGGCGAGCAACGGCTGGGCGGGCGGCGGATAGACGCGCGCGAGGCGGAGCTGCTGCGGCGGACTCCGGGGGACTGGTTCCTCGATGCGCAGCGCACCAGCCGGGCGGTGGACGGTTCCTTCGTGGAACATGTGGTGAGCCTGCTGGATCCCGAACACTTCAGGCTGACCGTCGAGTTCGGCTGAGCACCGCACGGTGGTGCCCGACAACCCTTCCGCTCAGGAGGCGCCTCCGTGGCAACCGTTCCGCCGCACCGCATTGCCCTGCTCGGCGGGGGCTTCACGTTCGACGAGGACGGACTGCTGGACGACTGGCTGCTCGGACATGCCCGCGGTCCGCACCCCAAGGTGTGTTTCCTGCCCACCGCGAGCGGAGACTCCCCGGGCTACTCGGAGCGGTTCCTCCAGGTGTTCCGGACGCGCCACGACTGCGAGCCGTCCGTACTGCCGCTGTTCGGGAGGCAGTTGGACGACGAGGCGCTGCGCACCTTCGTGCTCGCCCAGGACGTCGTGTACGTGGGCGGCGGCAACACGGCGAACATGCTCGCGGTGTGGCGCGTGCACGGCGTGGACCGGCTCCTGCGCGAGGCCTACGACCGCGGCACCCTGCTGTGCGGCATGAGCGCCGGCGCCAACTGCTGGGCCGAGGCCTCCCACACCGACTCCTTCGGTCCGCTCGCCGCGCTGGCGGACGGGCTCGGCCTGCTCCAGGGCTCGGTCTGCCCGCACTACGACAGCGAACCGGGTCGGCGACCCTCCTACCAGGCCGCTGTCGCCGATCAGACGCTGCCTGCCGGATGGGCCCTCGACGACGGGACGGGAGCCCTGTTCACGGACGGTCGTCCGACGGAGACGGTGACCCGGGTGGGGAGTGCGCGCGTGTATCGGGTGGAGCCGGACGGGCGCGGAGGTGTGCGGGAGCGCGCGTTGGAGTGCCGAACCGTTCGCTGAGGCGACCAGGGGATTGAGGTGGTCGCGGTCGGGTACGCGTCCAGGACCGTGCCCCGGGCGATCTTGTCCCGGGCAGGCTGTTCGAACGCCCGCTATCAGGGGATCTGCCATGGAGACACCCGCCCACGACCACGCCGAGACACCCGCCCGCAGGGCGCTGGACGCGTTGTCCGTCAACACCGAGGACACGGCGGCGCTGGCCGCGCTCGCGAGCAGTGAGGTGCTCGTGCCGGTGCCCGACGACGCGCAACAGGAGGCGGCTGCCGATCCGGCGGCCGTGGCGCTGCCCGTGCTGGAACAGCCCGACGGCGCCCCGGTGGTGCCCGTGTTCACCTCGGAAGGGGAGCTGGCCGAGCTGCTGCCGTTCGTCTCGCGCTACCGTCTGGTGCCGCTGGCCGCGCTCGCCTCGCAGTGGCCCGCCGAGGAACTCTCGCTCAGCATCGACGCCGGTTCCGCGCACCCGCTGACGCTCACCTCCGAGGGCGTACGGACCTTGCTGGCCCGGCCCTAGAGGCGGTGGTTCGGGCCCGGCCACCGGTTTCGGAGGGGGAGCGGCCGGGCCCCTGGGACGGGCGCGGGCAGTCTCCCGCCCCCACGCCCCGGCTCACGCGCACAGCGGGGATGAACCGCGCCGACACCGTTCATCCCGTCGCCGTCACGGTCGCCGTACGGACGATATGCGGCCGTCGCGGCGCGGTCGCTCCGGAAAACGCGGGGCCTGTCCGTCCTGCGCGGGTTTCGTGTCCTCGTGCGCGACGACAGCCTCACACGGGCCACAGCTACTGCGAGGCCGCCCTCACATGGCCCGCAGTGTCTCCGAGGGCGGTTCCCCGAAGCGCTGTCGGTAGCGCTGGGCGAACCGGCCCAGGTGGGTGAACCCCCACCGGTAGGCGACCTCCGCGACGGTGGTCGTGCCCGGCGCGGAGACCCGTAACTGGTCGTGCACGCGCTGCAGACGCACCTCGGTGACGTACGCCATGGGCGACATGCCCACGTGCTTGCGGAAAGCGTCCTGCAGGGTCCGCAGGCCGACCTGGGCGATCGCCGCGAGTCCGGCAGCGTCGTAGGGCTCGGCGGGCATCTCCTGTACGACGTCCATCACCTTTCTCACCGACGCGGGCCGCATCGGCGGCGGGTAGGCGAGGTGATCGCGGTAGTCGTGGTCCGCGGCCAGCAACAGGCCTTCCAGCAGGGTCTGTTCGAAGCGGCTCCGGATGAGCGGGTTGGACAACAGGCCCTGGGAGACGTCCGCTTCGAGCAGGGTCCAGCGGGCCAGCGCGGCCCAGCTGCGGGCTGGCCCCCGGGTGACGTCGAGGGCGGGCGCGAACTTCGGCGGGTGCCGCAGCGAGGTGCCGAGCAGGGTCTCCAGGCTGCGGTGCAGGGCGAGTTTGTCGACCTTCACCGTCAGCGCGTCGCAGTCGCTCGACCAGGTGTCCATCCGTATGTGGTACTCGGGGTCGAAGAAGAGGGCCCGTCGATCCGTGGCGTACCCGACGGGTCCGCCGCCCTGCTGCACGCTGCACACGCCTTCCAGCGGCACGATCACGTGGTAGCAGCCAGGTTCGCCGAAGCCGAACCGCATCTCCGTGCCGAAGGTGATCCGGCCTACGGTGAGTGCGCCGAGGTCGGCCACGTCCAGGCGGTTGGCGAAGTCGGCTCGGTCGCCCATCACCACGAGCCGTGCGTCGTAGTAGTGGGCCGCGATGGAGTCGTGCGTCTCCTCCACGGAGCGCGTCGCGTACTTGCTGAACTCCGCCGCCCGGTGCGCTGTCTCGGTCAACGTGCACTCTCCCCGGTGCCCTCCGACACGTCTCAGATGAGCATGGCACCACGGGCGGCCGGATATGCCTCACAGGCTCTTGCCGGGGTTGAGGATTCCGCGGGGATCGAACACCTCCTTGAGCCGTCGCTGCAACGCGTGGGCCGCGGGCCCGAGTTCGTCGGCGACCCACTGCCGCTTCAGTACGCCCACCCCGTGCTCGCCGGTGAGCGTGCCGCCGAGGCGCAGGGCCAGCGCGAAGATCTCCCCCGCCGCTTCCCAGGCCGCGTCCGGCAGCTGGTCCAGGGACGGGTCGACCACGATGATCGGGTGCAGGTTTCCGTCCGCCGCGTGCGCGATGGTGAAGACGGGCACGCCGTGCCGGGCGGAGATGTCCCGGATCTCCCGTGCCGCCTCGGCCAGCCGGGACCGCGGCACCGCGATGTCCTCGATCAGCGGCCGGCCAAGCCGCTCAAGCGCGGGCAGCGCGAGCCGCCGGGCGGCCAGCAGCCGCTCGGCCTCGACCGGGTCCTCCGTAGCCTCGACCGTCGAGGCCAGCGGTGCCAGGACGCGCTCGACGACCGCCGCCTCGATGGCCGCTCCGGCGCCGTCGCACTGCACCAGCAGCAGGGCCGCACCCCGCGCCCGCAACGCCGGGTCGATCGCGTCGAGGACCGGCCCGTCGACCAGTTCGGCCAGCGCGGGCACCACCCCCGCCCGCGCGATGGCGTACGAGGCCTCGGCCGCCGCCTCGAAGGAGTCGAACCAGGCCGCGAGCGTCGCCGTCGCCACCGGCACCGGACGCAGCCGCAGGGTCGCCGAGGTGATCACGGCGAGAGTGCCTTCCGAGCCGGTGAGCAGCGCGGTGAGGTCGTAGCCGGTGACGCCTTTGACCGTACGGCGACCGGTGGTGATCACCGTGCCGTCGGCGAGGACGGCCTCCAGACCGAGCACGCTGTCCCGGGTCACCCCGTACTTCGCGCAGCGCAGCCCGCCCGCGTTGGTGGCGATGTTCCCGCCGATCGTGGAGATCGCCGCGCTCGCCGGGTCCGGCGCGTACCGCAGACCGTGCGCGGCCGCCGCCCGGTCCAACTCGGCCGTGATCACGCCCGGTTCGACGACGGCGAGCTGGTCGTCGGCCGACAGCTCACGGATCCGGTTCATCCGGGACAGATCCAGGACGAGCGCACCCTCGCCGGCCGTCGCGCCGCCCGACAGCCCGGTGCCCGCGCCGCGCGGCACCACCGGCACGCCCACGCGCTGGGCGTG
>NZ_JBSFLV010000175.1:0-17735 GCF_053599215.1 Streptomyces sp. NPDC001002
GCACCAGCGAGATGCCGATCATCAGGGCGCCGAACGAGAGGATGTACCACCGTGTCCGACGGTGGCGCCGCTGCTGTGTGGCGACTAGCCGCGGCTCCACTGCTGGGTGGCGTTGCCGAGACCGGTCCACAGCTCGACCTTCGAGCCGTTGGCCGTGCCCCAGTTGGTGACGTCGATGACCAGCCCATTGGACCTGTTGACGATGGTGCCGTCCACGCGGAACGCCCACTTCTGGCTGGACTTCCCGTTGCAGGCCCAGAGGATGAGCGTGGTGCCAGCGGTGGTGCCGTCGCCGTTCGCGGCAAGGCAGTTGCCATTGACGCGGATTTCGCCGGCAGTGGTCTGCGTGATGGTCTGGTTGGCGTTGCCCGAGCAGTCGTAGATCTGGACCTGAACGCCCGTCGCGCCGTTCGGGACGTCGAGGCAGCGGCCGGAGTTGGCGCCCTTGAGGGTGAAGGTCGAGGCGGTGGGGAGCGGGTCCTGGACCAACTGCCAGTCCTGTGAGCCGTCGGTGGTGGCTGCCGCCACGGTGACCGATCCGCCGGACGTCGAACCGGTCATGTAGAGGCCGGTGTTGAGGACCGAGCGGAGCTTGTAGTAGCCGCTGGTCGACGACGCGACCTGGGTCCACTGTTTGTCGGTGGCTCCGTCGTCGACCCACTGGGCGAGCTTCTGCCCGGCCGTCGCGGTGCCTGTCCAGATGGCGACCGAGCGACCCCCTGACTTGTTGAGCAGGGTGACGTTGCTGCCCTTGGCGGTGAGGTGCCAACGCTGGGTGTTGGCCGCGGAGTCGGCGGCCAGGACGAGGTCGGGGGTGTTCCCGGTGAGGTTGGCGTCCTGGGTCTTGCCGGAGGCGGTGCTGAGGACCTGACCGGTGAGCCGGTTGACCAGGCGGTAGTAGGCGCCGTCGGAACGGCCGAGGTCCACTTCGGCGTACTTCACCGGTCCGACGCTGCTGCCGCTCCAGGACGCCTGGAGGATCAGGACGCGCCCGGTGCCGTCGACGTACTGGAGCATGCGGCTGTACCCGGCGGCGATCGACGTCTTGTACTCCTTCCAGGTGCCGGTCGACAGCCCGGACTCGTTCACCCAGACATCGCCGCTGCCCGAGGCGTTGTAGACGATCCGTCCGTCCGGCATCGGGAGCAGGACCGGGCTGCCGCCGGTGGACAGGGTGGCCCCGCCCGAGGGCACGGGCAGCGAGGTGATCGCGGCGTCGGTGGCGGCGAAGAACTTCGTCGGGTCGTCCGAGATCCGGTAGCGGACGTTCGTACCGCCGCCCCAGTACTCGTACGTCAGCAGCCACTTGCCGTCGGTGGTCGGGGCGATGGTCGTCATGCCCGCACGGCCGCCGCCGATCTCGGTCTTGCCGCCGCCCATGCTCACCGTGGCGCCGGGGACGTCAACCACGGGGGAACTCCAGGCGGTTGAGCTCGTGCCGTTCCAGGTGCGGTGCAGGAGGACCTGGCCGCCGGAGTCGGTCGCGGTGTCGTTGGCCGGGTCGAGGGTCGGGGCGCCGGTGGTGGTGTTGTAGCCGGTGTAGTCGTCCTCGTCGGAGTAGTAGGCGATGAGCTGGCCGTTGTGGGCGAGCAGGTGCGGTTCCCAGATGGGGTCGACCTGGGCGTGGGTGTTGGCGGTGGAGACGCGGCCGATGCTGCCCGCGCTGCCGCCCTGCCAGCCGCCGGCGGCGATGATGTTCTGGAAGCTCCAACTCACCCCGTCATCCACACTCGAATACAGGGCCAGCGCTATGTCCTTGCGGTCGCCGTCGCCGGTCGGTGTCCAGCTGGAGTTGGCGGCCTTCTGCTCCTGGTAGTAGTAGTCGTCGCCCGAGACGATGCTCGCGAGCAGCAGGGTGCCGGCGCTGAGGCTTCCGACGTTCTGCGGGAGCACGTAGAGGTACGGGTTGGTCCAGTTGCTCGTGTACTTCGCGTACTGGGAGTCGCCGGAGAGATAGGCCGGAGCCTTGACGTCGCTCAACTTGGACCAGGTCGTACCGTCGTCGTCGCTCTTGTAGATGGGCAGCGTCTGGCCGACCGGAGCGGTCTGGCTGTTCTCGAAGGTGGCGACGATCCGGCCGTCCGCCAATTGCGCCGACTTCGGGTAGAGGACGCACGGATTCTTGTTGCACGCGGCGGGGTTGGTCGCCGTATACAGATTCGCCGGGCTCGGCTGATACGCGGTCGCGTTTCCCGCCGAGGCGATGGCGAGGGCCACACCGACACCGGCGGCGGTCACGGCAGCCAGCACTTTGCGCGCCAACGGTCTTATCGATCCTCTGGTCATCGGCATTCCTTTCGCCCGAGGCGACTCGGGGGGAATCGCGCACCACGCGGCCTTGAAAGGCAATTGAGGGTGCGGAGCAGGAAGCCAGTATTCGTACGGCCGACGGTGATGTCACCGGAGCATTGCGAAAGTGTTTCGCCAGGTGGTGAGTTACGCGGTATTGACGGCGCGCGGAGCGGACGTCGAGGTGCGCAGCACCAGTTCCGTCGCCAGCTCGATGCGCGGCGAGGCGGGCGGGCGGCCCTCGGCGAACTGCATGAGCACCCGGGTCGCCTCGTGCCCCAACTCCTCGAAGGGCTGGCGTACCGCGCTCAGCGGCGGCGAGGCCATGGCCGCGACCAGGGTGTCGTCGAAGGACATGACCGACAGGTCCGCCGGCACGCCGAGCCCCTGCTGGCGGGCGGCCTCCAGGACGCCGAGCGCCTGGGCGTCGCTCGCCGCGAACACGGCCGTCGGCGGATCGTCGGTCCGCAGGATCTGCAGTCCGGCGACGAGCGCCTCGGCGTAGTCGAAGTCGGTCGAGCGGACGATCCCGGGGTCGTAGGCGATGCCCGCCTCCTCCAGGGCGGCCCGGTAGCCGTGCACCCGGGCCGCGCCGGCCAGGGAGTGCGAGCGGCCCGCGACCATGCCGATGCGCGTGTGGCCGAGCTCCAGCAGATGCTGGACGGCCTCACGGGCGCCGCTCCAGTTCGTCACGCCGATGCTCGGGATGTCGCCGGACGGCGCGCTGAGGGGGTCGATCAGCACGACCGGGAGCTGCTGGTCGACGATCCGGCGCTGGTCCTCGTCGGCGAGCATCGAGATGACGATGATGAGCCCGGCCGCGCCCAACGCCACGCACTCCTCCAGCCATTGGGAGATGGAGCGCCGGCTGGTCGTCCCGGTCACCACGTCGATGCCGAGTTCGCCGGCCGCGTCCACGATGCCGCGGACGACCTCCAGGGTGTACGGGCCGGAGAGGTCCCGGAACACGGCGATGATCTGCCGCGGCCCGTCGGCCTCCCGTTCCCAGGGGCGTACGTACCCGGACCGCGCGAGCAGCTCCTCCACCCGGGCCCGCGTCGCCGCTCCGACGTCACGGCGCCGGTGGACGACCTTCGAGACGGTGCTGAGCGAGACGCCCGCCTCGGTGGCGATGCTCGTCAGCAGGCCGTACTGGGCGTCCAGGTGTGTCTTGCCCTGACTGGTCACCCGATTCCTGCCCCACCTGCGACTCGCCGACGTCGATGCGCTGCGGGCACAGCGCCCGGGGTCCGGTCGCGGACCTCTCCTGCGGCAGCGCTCCTGATCATCCAGCGCGTCCACGAGCGCTGGCAAGACATCGGACACGCACCCGTGCGGGAGAGGAGCGACCGGGACCGACGGCATCACGGGGTCAGTACGATCTTGCCGGCGACGGTCCCGGACTCGGCGAGCCGCATGGCCTCGGCGGTGCGGGCGAGCGGGAGTTCGGCGGCGATGCGGGCGGTGACCTCGCCGCGCTCCAGGGCCGCGAAGACCTGGGTGAGGTCGGCGCGCAGCCGGTTCCGGAACGCGTTCTTGCCCAGCGCCCGGCCCGCCCAGACGTTGTAGAAGTAGGCGTGGCGGCCGTTGGGCAGGGCGTTCCACAGCCACACGCGGCCGAGCAGCTTGAACACGGGCCACTGCTTGGAACCCTGGTCGTCCCTGGTCGCGGCGCTGCCGTAGGAGACGAGCGTGCCGCCGGGGGCGAGCAGGCGCCAGGAGTCGACGATGCCGTGGCCGCCGATGTGGTCGAAGATCGCGTCCACCCCGCCGGGGGCGAGTGCGCGGATGTGCGCGGCCACGTCACCGGAGCGGTAGTCGACGGGGACCACTCCCTGCTCGCGCAGGGCGTCGTGGTGACGTACGGAGGCGGTGCCGATCACCTTCAGGCCGGCGGCGCGGGCGAGTTGGATCAGGACGGAGCCGACGCCGCCGTTGGCACCGAGTACGACGACGGTCTGTCCCGCACGCACGCGTGCCTTGCGGTGGAGCATCTGCCAGGCGGTGATGCCGTTGAGGACCATGGTCTCGGCCTCCGCCGCGCCGATCCCGTCGGTGACCTCCACGGTGTCGGCCGCGTCGACGACCACGTGGCTGGCCCAGCCGCCGACCTTGAGGAGGGCGGCCACCCGGGTGCCGATCAGCTCGGGTCCGACGCCCTCGCCGGCCGCCACCACCGTGCCGACCAGGTCGTAGCCCGGGACGAAGGGGAACGCGGGCTGGTCGTAGTACCGGCCGCGGCGCATCTGCTGCTCGGCGAAGGAGACGCCGGTCGCCTGCATGCGGATCACGACCTGTCCGGGTCCCGGGGCCGGGACGGTGCCGCCGGAGCGGATCTCCAACCCCTCGGGCTCCACCTTGCCCGGCAGGACGACCTCGACGAGACCTTCGCGTCCTTCGTTGTTCATGATGACCTCCGTGTATCGCTAGCGCTTGTCGCTTGAGTTAGAAGCTATAACGATCGCAAGGGAGAGTCAATAGCCAACGTGATAACCTCTAACTAAATCGCTCAGGGTGCCCTCAGGGGCGTGGACGGAGGCGGCCGTGGCGAGCACGAGGACGGAGACCCCGCGCGAGCGCTATCGCGCCCAGATCCGGGCGGAGGTCAAGGAGCACGCGTGGGAGCAGATCGCCACGGCGGGCGCCTCCGGGCTCTCGCTCAACGCGATCGCCAAGCGGATGGGGATGAGCGGGCCGGCGCTCTACCGGTACTTCGCCAACCGCGACGAGCTGATCACCGAGCTCATCAAGGACGCGTACCGCAGCCTCGCCGACACCCTGCACACGGCCGCCGACACCGGCGCCGACCTGCCCGGACTGGCCCACGCCATGCGCCGCTGGGCCCTGGCGGACCCGCACCGGTACTTCCTTCTCTACGGCACACCCATCCCGGGCTACCACGCGCCCGACGCCACCACCGCGATCAGCGCGGAGATCATGACGGTCCTGCTCGACGCCTGCGTCGAGATCCCCGTATCGCCACCGTCCGAGGGCCCGGGGGCGGCGTTCACCGAGCACCTGCGGGAACACGGGCACTGGGCCCGCGGCCACTCCGCCCCACCGGAGGTGCTGCACCGGGCACTGACCGTCTGGACCCGGCTGCACGGTCTCCTCTCACTCGAACTCGCCGGCCATTTCAACGGGATGGGGTTCGACCCGGAGCTGCTGTTCGCGAGCGAGCTGGAGGCGCTGAACACGCCGTAGGCAGTACAGGGCCCCGCGCGCAGGCATCGCCGGGATCCCGCCCCCCCTTTGTCACGGACGGCTCCGCAACGGCCGACTCTGTCATCGCCGACGAGATAGGCAGGCTGCCTGCTATTGTTTGTCAGGCAGCCTGCGTAATTCTGTCGACCGCTCCCGCGGCTGCCACCGGACAGCGCGAGCGGGAAGGGAGGAGCAGCGCCTTGGGAGTCACCGAAAAGGCAACCTCCATACGGCAGGACAGCGCTCCGCCGGACCGGGCCTTCGGGCCGACGTTCGTGACCCCGCTCTACATGGGCGCCATGCTCAACCCGATCAACAGCTCGGTGATCGCGCCAGCCCTGGTGGCCATCGCGGCCGCGATGCACACGTCCGTCGGCGGTACGGCGATCCTGATCTCCAGCCTCTATCTGACGAGCGCGATAGCGCAGCCCGCGGCCGGGCGGCTCGCCGAGGAGTTCGGGCCCCGGCGGGTCTTCTTCGTCGGCATCTTCCTCGTCCTGGCGGGAGGCGTACTCGGCGCGGCCGCCCGTGACATGTCGACGCTGGTCACGGCTCGCGTCCTCATCGGCGCCGGCACCTCCGCCGGATATCCGTCCGCGATGCTGCTGATCCGCCGCCGGGCCCAGGCGACCAGCCTGCACGAACCACCGGGCAGTGTCCTGGGCGGCCTGGCGATCGCCGGTGCCGCCACCCTCGCCATCGGCCCGGCGATCGGCGGCCTGCTCGTCGGCTCGCTGGGCTGGCAGACGGCCTTCTGGATCAACGTCCCCGTGGCGGCCGCGGCCTTCGCCATGGCGGCGGTCTGGATCCCCAAGGACCCCGACCGCGTGCGCGGCCGTTCACCGCGCGCCCTGGTCTCCCGTATCGACCTGCTCGGCATCGTGGCCTTCGGCGGGGCGCTCACCGCGCTGCTGGTGTTCCTGTCCTCGCTGCCGGACCCGGACTGGTCCGCCCTGGGCGTCTCCGTCGTGATCGCCGCCGCCCTCGTGGCCTGGGAACTGCGCGCCGCCAACCCCTTCCTGGACGTCCGGCTGCTCGCCTCGAACCTCGCGCTCACCCGCACCTATCTGCGCAACGGCCTTACGCTCCTGGGCACTTACGTGATCCTCTACGGGCTCACCCAGTGGCTCGAAGCCGCCCGCGGGCTCTCCGCCTACCAGGCGGGGCTGATCCTCATCCCCATGGGCGCCCTGTCGGCGGTCTCCGCCCGTGTCGCATCCCGGCGCACCCGCGTCCGCGCTCCGCTGATCGCGTCGGCGCTGCTCCTGCTCGTGGGAGCCGTCGCCACCCTGTTCCTGGACAGCGGCTCGCCGGTGATCGCGGTGATCGCGATCACGGCGGTGTTCGGGCTCACCTCCGGGGCCAGCACCGTGGCCAACCAGGCGGTCCTCTACAAGGAAGCGCCCGCCAAGAGCGTGGGCACCGCGTCGGGACTGCTGCGCACCTTCGGCTACATCGGCTCGATCGCCTCGGCGGCCATCACCGGCACCGCCTTCCGCACCCACGTCGACGACACCGGCCTCCAGCACATCTCCTGGGCGCTGGTCGGCATCGCCTTCGTCGTCCTCGTCATGACGGTCCTCGACCGCCACCTGAAGAACACCGACCGTCAGTCCGCGCACTGACACCCCTCCCCCAACCCCCCGAAAAGATCGGACAGTTCAGGCAATGACCACCGTCGCCCCACACCTCGACCCCACCCGCACCGCCCTGCTCCTCATGGACTTCCAGCCGGCCGTCCTGGCCGCGGTCCCCGACTCGGACCAGGCCCTCACCCGCGCCCACGCGGCCCTGTCCTGGGCCCGCTCGAACGACGTCCAGGTCGCCCATGTCCGAGTCGCCTTCACCGACGAGGACTTCGCCCTCGTCCCGGCCCGCAACAAGTCCTTCACCCTGGTCGCGCAGAACGGATTCCTGGCCGACGGCAGCCCGGAGGCCGCGCTACACGACTCGTTCGAGGTGCGCGAGCAGGACATCGCGGTGCGCAAGATACGTATCAGCGCCTTCGCCGGCACCCCCGACCTGCGCGCCACCCTGCGCGAGCGGGGCATCGACACGCTCGTCCTGGCCGGACTGTCCACCGGCGGAGTGGTGTTGACGACCCTCCGGCAGGCCGCGGACGACGACTTCCAGCTCTACGTCCTCAAGGACGCGACCGGCGACCCCGACCCCGAGGTCCACCGCGTCCTGGCCGAGAAGGTCTTCCCGAACCAGGCGTACGTCATCGACACCGACGAACTCGGGGCGCTGACGAAGACGGTGTGAGGCCGCGGTCCGGGCGGGCGCCCTCGACCGCCCGGACTCAAGCACCCCTTGCGACCGCCCGGACTCAAGTACCCCTTCCGACCGCCCGGACCCCACCACCCCTTGCCGCCACCCGGCCATGACCCGCACCTGTCGGCGCGCGGTCCCGACCGTCAACTCCCGCTGTCAGCAATGCGGTTCATGATGGCCGCGGCCTTCAGCAGGGTCTCGCGCTCGTCCGTCCGCAGGTGCGCCTCGATCGCGGCGCCGAGCCAGCTCACCCGGGCGGCCGGGATCGTCTCGCTCAGCGCGCGCCCTTCGGGGGTCGCCTCGATGAGCGTCTTGCGGCCGTCGGCGGGGTCCTTGGTCGTGGTGATCAGACCGCCGGCGCGCAGGGTCGCGAGCGTCTCGGCCATCGACTGCCGGCGCACATGCTCGGCCAGCGCCAGCTCGCTGGCCGTGACCGAGCCGTCCTCCACGATGCGGGCCAGCGTGGTCAGTTGCGACCAGGTCCACTGCATGTCGTCCGGCGCCGACTCGGTGCGCAGCCGGGCGCGCAGCCGGGTCATCGCCTTCATCAGCTCGGCGGCGGCCTCGGCCTCGGGCTTCGGGTCACTGGTCATCCGCCGATTTTATCCAGTACGCAGGTCACCCGGCGTGCCGCCCGCCTTGGGGAGATATTTGCGTCGTCAAGCATGTAAGGCGCCTATAATCCGACCGTGAGCACCTCCGACAGGCATCGTCGGGCCGCAGCACCGACGCGATCACGGTCAGGCGGAGTCCGCCTCCTGGGACGTACGGCCGAGTTGGAACTGGTCGACACTCTGCTCGCCGGACACGGCGGGGCAGGCTCCGGCCTCGTGCTGCGCGGCGGGCCCGGGGTGGGGAAGACCGCGCTCCTGGACGCGGCGGCGGCACGGGCCGCGGGCCTCGGCAGGCGCGTCCTGCGCGCCTCCGGTGCGGAGTTCGAGGCCGGGACGGCCTTCTCGGCGTTGCACCAGTTGCTCTATCCGCTGCGCCGTGACATCGACGCGCTCGCCGCTCACCATCGGGACGCGCTCCACCAGGTCCTCGGCCTCGCTCAACCGCCGCTTCCCGCGCCGGTGGTGTCGACGGCCGTGCTCGCCCTGCTGGAACGGATCACCGTCGAGCGCGAGTTGCTGATGATCGCCGACGACGTGGCCTGGTTCGACCCGGCCAGCGCGGCCGTCCTGGGATTCGTCGTACGCCGGATCGCCGACACTATGGTCGTCTTCCTCGCCGCCGCCCGGACCGGCACCGAGGCGCTGTTCCACCAGGTCCGACTGCCCGAGCATCCGGTCGAGCCGCTGGACGGGAGGTCGGCGGCCGAGGTGCTGGACGCACACGCGCCGGGGCTGGCGCCCGGGGTGCGCCGACGGCTGCTGGCCGAGGCCGAGGGCAACCCGCTCGCTCTGCTGGAGCTGCCGCTCGCGCTGACCGACCGGCAGCGGTCCGGCCAGGATCCGTTGCCCGCGCGGCTGCCCCTGTCGAGGCGGCTGGAGACCGCTTTCGTCGTGCCGATCACGGAGCTGCCCGCGCCGACCCGCGAACTCCTGCTGCTGGCGGCGCTCGCCCCCGAGGCGGGACTGCCCCTGCTCCGGACCGCGGCGCGGGGCTCTGCCGAGGCCGAGGACCTCGTGCCGGCCGAGCGGGCCGGCCTGATCCACGCCCACGCGCTCACCGGTGCCGTGGTGTTCCGCCACCCGCTGATCGCCTCGGCCACCGTGCAGATGACCCCGCCGCCCGAACTCCGGGCCGCGCACGAGGCGTTGGCCGCCGCCCTGTCCGCTGCCCCCGAGCGCCGCGCCTGGCATCTCGCGGAGGCCGCGACCGGGCCCGACGAGTCGGTGGCGCGAGCGTTGGACGAGGCGGCGCTGGCCGTCTGGCGGCGCGGCACCCGACCCGCCGACGGCAAACAAGCCTTGAACGAGAGGGTCGTCTCGGACCGCGGACGCGGCGCCACGTCCGCCGCGGTGACGGCGCTCATGCGTGCCGGTGAACTCACCCCACATCCGGTCGACCGGTCCCGCCGCCTGGTCGAGGCCGCCTTCCTCGCCACCATGACCGGCCAACTCGACCAGGTGGACCGGTTGTTGGCGGAAGCGGGCCGGACGCCGGACTCGCCGACCGGGCTGGTCCTCGCCGTCACGGCCCACCTCCTCACCAACGACGAGGGCAATGTCGACGCCGCCTTCCGGCTGCTCGCCCGGGCGCTCGACCACTCCAGCTGCGGCGGCCGGCACGACGACTGGAACCACCTCGGCATCCTGTACGCCCTGCTGCTGGTGAGCCTCTACGCCGTCGGCCCCGAGCCGTGGGCACTGCTCGACGCCACGATGTCCCGGTTCCCGGCGGAGACGGTCACCGTGTTCCGACTGTGCCACGACGCGTACGTCGACCCCGGCCGCAAGTCCGGCGAGATCCGCGAGGGCCTCGCCGAAGCGTTCGCCGCTCTGCCCACCGACGCGGCGCCCTGGCAGCTCGTCCCACTGGCGTTCGCGGCCGTCGCCATGGACACCCTGGCCGAGTACCGCCACCTGCTGACCCGCATGGTCGAACGGGAACGCGACGGCGGCGCGATCGCCATGGTGATCCCGGCCCTGATCCTGCTCTGCCACGACTCCTACATCCACGGCGAGTGGGACGAGGCGCAGCGGCTCGAACAGGAGGCGCTGGAACTGGCATCGGCGTACGGCTACCACTTCTGGGAGCACCAGGTCCGAGCCCTGCTGGCCTTGTCCGCGGCCATGCGCGGCGAGATGGACCTGGCGCGTGTCCGCAGTGCGGAGACCACCAACTGGGCCGTCCCGCGTGGCATGGGGGTGACGGAGGGGTACGCCCGGTCGGCGCGGAACCTCGCGGCCCTCGGAGAGGGCGACTTCGAGGAGGCCTTCGTCCAGGCGGCACGTATCGACCCGCCCGGTGCTCCCGGGTCCGGTGTCCCGGGCAGGTGGGTGGTCCTCGACTTCGTGGAGGCGGCGGTCCGCACGGGCCGCGTCGAGGAGGCGCGCGCACATGTCCGCGCCGCCCGCGAGGCAGGCCTCCCGGCCATCGGGCCGCGCATCGCACTGATCGTCGAGGGAGCCGCCGCCGTGGCCGCCGACGACGAGGAGGCCGGTGCGCTGTACGAGGCGGCGCTGACCCTTCCGGAAGCATCCCGCTGGCCCTGGGAGCACGCGCGCGTGCAGTTCGCCTACGGTCAATGGCTGCGCCGTACCCACGACTTGAGCGGTGCGCGTCTGCAACTGGGCGCGGCCCTGGAGACGTTCAGGCGGATGGGCGCGGCGACGATGGCGCAGCGGGCCGCCGGTGAGCTGCGGGCCACCGGTGTCTCCGTCGCCTCGTCCGACCCCTCCGCGGACGTACTGACCACGCAGGAACGGCAGATAGCCGAGCTCGCGGCCACCGGTCTGAGCAACAAGCAGATCGGCGAGCGGCTGTTCCTGTCGCACCGCACGGTCGGCTCCCACCTCTACCGCATGTATCCCAAGCTGGGCATCACCTCACGTGCCGCGCTTCGGGGCGCGCTGGAGGCGATGTTCGGCACCGGGAAGGGCGAACGGGCGCCGTAGCGCGATGGATCGGCCGACCGGCCTCAGGTGCGGGCCCGTCGGACGATTCCAGATACGGTCACCCGCTCACGGATTGCCGGATCGGTGCCGCCGCTCCAGCAGGGCCAGTGGATTGCCCCGGGCCTCGTCGAGAATCCGCCGTCGGTCCTCCGGGCGAAGGTCGGGCGCGTGCAGGGTCAGGATCCGCTCCGCCGCCCCCTCGTCCAGGCCGCGGACCGTCAACTCCGGGAAACCACAGCTCAGTAGAGGCCCCTCGGAGCCGGAGCGCAGCGCCGCGACGACGACCACCGGGCCGGCGAGCCGACGCGCCACGAAGGCCAGTACCGCGTGCGACTGCGGATCCAGCCACTGCGCGTCGTCGGCCAGCACCAGCACCGGCCCCTCGGCGGCCACCGCCGTCAGGAGATCCAGGACCGCGAGCGCGACCAGGAAGGTCTCCGGCGGCGGTTGCTCGACCGGGCCGGACACGGATGCCAGGGTCTCCCGCACGCTCCGCGGCAGCAGGGGGACCCGGTCGAGGACGGGGTGGAGCAGGTGGTGAAGGGCCGCGAACGACCGCGCCGCCTCCGCCTTTACGCCGACCGCACCGAGCACCCGGAAACCTCGGGCGCGTGCCCTGGTCTCCGCCTCGCGCAACAGGGACGACTTGCCGATGCCGGCCGCGCCGAGCACCAGCAGGACGGCGCTGTCCGGCGGCGTGCGTTCGAGGATCTCGGCCAGCACCGCCAGCTCCCGCTGCCGTCCGACCAGTCCCGGTGCGTCCATGACTCCCCTTCGCGACCCCCGCGATCAGCACGCTAGAGCCGACACCGCGCTGTGCGCTTGAGTCATTCGACTGAACACCGGTCAACGGAACTCCTGCGACTGGTCGGTCTGTTCACGGCGCGGGACCTCCCGCAGCGACCGACGCTCGCCCTCGGACAGGCCGCCCCAGACCCCGTAGGGTTCACGGCTGCTCAACGCGGTCCACGCGCAGGCCTCGATCACGCTGCACCGCCGGCAGATTTCCCGGGCCTTCTCCTCCCGCGCCTCTTTCTCGACGCCGCGTTCGCCGTGCGGCGAGAAGAAGACCGCACTGTCCAGGCCACGGCACAGCGCGTGCCGCTGCCACTCCCAGTAGGTGAGCAGAGGGTGGTGTCGATTGATCATGTCGGTTCCTCCCGGAGTCAGCGGTCCGGTTGAAGGCCCAGCGTCGCCGAGCAGGAACGTCACGTCATCAGTCGTCTGACTGCACAGAAGGCCACATCACACATCCGCGGGGCGGTCGCCGCCGCCGACCGCTCCCGCCTTTCGTACGCGCTTTTTCTTGCTTGACAAAGCACATGACGGCCCGGGCATACTCGATGGCGACCGGTCCAGCGGCTCACCCCACGGAAGGCCCCCATGAAGCTCGGCGTCGCCATCGCGGATTTCAGCCGGCCGGAGGGACCGTCGGGCATCGCACAACACGTGGGCCGTCTCGCCCGCTCCGCGGAGGAGTTCGGCTTCACCCGCATCGCCGTCATGGATCACCTCTTCCAGATCGGGATCGTGGGCGCCTCCGAGGAGGAGATGCTGGAGGCGTACACCACGCTGGGCTTCCTTGCCGCGTCCACCGAGCGCGCGGAACTGCTCGCGCTGGTGACATCGGTCGGCTACCGCGAACCCGGCCTGCTGGCCAAGATGATCTCCACGCTCGACGTCCTGTCCGAGGGCCGCGCCGCCCTCGGCATCGGCGTCGGAGCCGGCTTCAACGTCGCCGAGGCACGCGGACTGGGCCTGCCCTTCCCGCCGGTCGCGGAACGGTTCGAGCGGCTGGAGGAGACCCTGCGGATCTGCCTGCAGATGTGGAGCGACGACGAGAAGCCCTTCCACGGCCGGTACTACCGGCTGGAGCGCACCCTCAACTCCCCCGCCACGGTACGGCGACCGCGCCCGCCGATCCTGGTCGGCGGCTCCGGCGAGCGGAAGACCCTGCGGCTGGTCGCGCGGTACGCGGACGCCTGCAACCTCTTCCACGGACCCGACCTCCAGCACAAGCTCGACGTGCTGCGCCGGCACTGCGACGACCTCGGGCGCGACTACGCCGAGATCGAGAAGACGGTCCTGCTCCCCCTCGACCCCGGCCCACGCGGCGAGAACATCCCGGCCCTGCTCACGGAGTTGCGTCGCTTGGACCGCATCGGCTTCGACCACGTCATCGGACCGGTCCGCGGCGCCGATCAGCACGCGGCGCTGCACCTGCTGGGCGAGCGCCTCGTACCGGAAGCACTGGGCATCTGACCGAGTCCGCCGCGCAGTTGACGAACGCCGCACTCGGCGTCGACTCCTAAGGACGATCGGACGTGTCCGTGGCGTCGGCGCCGGCCGTCCACCAGGCCGGAGCGCAGGCCACGCACGCGTCGACCAAGTCGTCCTTGGTGACCGACGGGTCGTCGAGCCAGGCCCTGATGGCGCCGGCGAAGCCGTGGGCCATGAACTGCGCGATGACCTGGCGATTGGCCTCGGGCAGTCCGGGGTGGGGGCCGCGGGCCATGAACGCCAGGGCGTAGTCGCTGAAGTGCCGCACGAGTGCCTCGTACACCCCGCTGTCCGCCGGATCGGCGAGGGTGTGCCGGTACACCTCGGCGAAGCGTTCGACGTGATCGGCCACCTCGCTGACGGCCATGCGCAACAACTCGCGGGCCGCGTACACGCCTTGGGCCCGCCACTCGTCCTCCAGCCGGTGGCCGCGCTCCAGGTCGGCGTGGAGCACCTGGATGAGCAGGTCCAGCGGGGAGCTGTAGCGGTTGTAGAACGTGGCGCGGGTGACCCCGGCGCGGTCGGCCAGCTCGGCGACGGAGATCCGGGAGACGGACCGCTGCCCGGCGAGTTCCACGATGGCCTCTTCGAAGGCCTGGATGGTCCGGGTGATGCGTGGATCGATCCGCTGGTTCAGCGCTCTGCCCTCCCTGGGTTCACATTGCACTCTGCCATGGCGGATGATTTTATACACATGTCAAATAGTGTGGCGAAAGGAACCGTCATGGCCTCGCACACCGCGATCTCGGCCCAGGAAGCCGCCGACCGGCTGGCCATCCGTGAGCTGGTGGACGCCTACGCGCACTGCGCGGACCGGCGGGACGCCAAGGGGCAGATGGCCCTGTTCACGGAGGACACCCGTTTCCTGGTGTTCATGGACGCCAAGGCGGCGGAGCCGACGCAGGAACTGCACGGCCGCGAGTCCCTCGCCCCGGTCTTCGAGAACCTCAACGTCTACCGGGCGACCACGCACTTCAACGGCCAGAGCACGATCACCCTGGACGGCGGCCGGGCGACGGGCGAGAGCTACTGCCTGGCCCACCATGTCTCGGTCGACGACTCGGGGCAGCGCACGCTCATGATCGCGTCGATCCGCTACCTCGACGAGTTCACCAAGCAGGACGGCGACTGGTACTTCGCCGAGCGCCGCCTGATGGTCGACTGGACCGAGACGCGCCCCTCCACGCCCTGAGGCGTCACAGGACGGCGGTGTCCGACTCGTCCAGGGCGAACCGCCGCGCCACGGCGAGTCCCCACGGGATGCCGAGGAGGGCGACGAGCACGAGTCCCAGGACCAGCGGCGCGGGCCGTACGGCGCCGAGGGCCAGGGCCGCGAGGGCCACGACGAGACTGGTGAGGGCCAGCGGCCGGTAGAGCCCTCGGTCGTCCCGCCAGGCCTCCAGGCCGGTCGAGATGAGCATCGTCGCCGTCAGCACGACGGCGACCCCCACGCACAGGACCCAGGCCGTCGCCGCGGGCGTCCGGCTGTCGTGCGCGTGCTCGACCAGGCCGACCATCGCCGCGCCCATCGCGGTCACCGCCGCCGTGAGCGGGAGATGGGTGAGCATCCATTGCGCGGTCACCGCACGGGTGCGCCGGGGCGGGCGGTGTCCGGCGAAGTCGAAGTACGTCCACCACGCGCCGAATCCGACCACCACCGCCACCAGTCCGACCGCGAGGCTCATCGCGCTGGTGGGCTCGCCGACCAGCCCGTCCACGACGCCCGTGACGGTCTCGCCGAGCACGATGATGATGAACAGCCCGAACCGCTCGGTGAGCGCGTCGCTGACGGCGAGCGCCGACGCCTCCGCCGGCACGGCCGCGACGGTCACCACCACGAACCCGACGAGGTAGGCGACGGCCAGCAGCCCCCAGGTGAGCACGCGGGCGTCGGCCGGCAGGAAGGCGCTGGCGAAGAGGACGACCGCGCAGGCCGCCGTCCCGGCCACGTACAGCCGGCTGGACCTCAGGTACTCCGCCGGGCTGCCGCGCGAGGCCAGCAGCCAGAGCACGGCCAGCACGGCGAACAGGATGCCCGCGGCGACTGCGAAGTGGGCCCCTTCCTCGCCGCCGGCCTCGGGGATGAAGGCCCCCATGGGGACCAGGACGAGGATCTGGAGCAGGAAGAGGCTGCGGCCGCGGGCGTCGTCGTGACCGTGCAGGTCGTGGTGGAGCGTGCCGTTGAGCCAGGCGATCCACACCAGCGCGAACACCACGGCGAACTCGCCCAGCCCGTGCCAGGTGAGATGGTCGGCCAGGTGATGGGCGGCCTGGGCGACCAGCACGACCACGATCAGGTCGTAGAAGAGCTCCAGGGGTCCGACCACCCGGTGCTGCGGCTGTTCGCCGTGGGCGCGCGGCGGTCTCCACAACTGACGGCGCAGCCGGGCCCATTGCTCGTCTCGCGAGGTCATGACGGGAGCCGGGGCGTCAGCGGACGAGATCCCGCGATACGGCCCACAGCCGGGCCGCGTTCCCCGTGTCCAGGGCGTAGGGCGCGACGCCGGCGACGGCACCCGCCCGCCCGGCGACCGGACTGGACTGCGCGCAGTCCTCGAAGTAGCGGCCGGTGACGCCCTCCACCGTCGGCGAGGCGGCCAGCAGCACCGAGGTCGCCGCGCCCTGCTCGACCGTCTTCTGCGGCGGCAGCGCGAGTTCGCCCGAGGCGAGGAAGGCGCCGACCTGCTCCATGTCCATGTGCCGGGCCAACGAGGTGTCCGCGATGTTGCCCGGCATCAGCGCGTTGGCGGTGATGCCGTCGTCGGCCCAGCGCTCGGCGGCGCCGACGGCGAACAGGACGTTGGCGGTCTTCGACTGCCCGTAGGAGGTCCAGGGGTCGTAGGGGCGGTAGCGGTAGTCAAGGTCGTCGAAGACGACCGGCGAGAAGAGGTGGCCGATGGAGCTCACCGCGACCACCCGTGCGCCGTTCGCCGCCGCGAGGGCCGGGTGCAGGCCGGTGGCGAGCGCGTAGTGACCGAGGTGGTTGACGGCGAACTGCGGTTCCCTGCCGTCGGGGGTGCGGACGAGTTCCGGCGGGGCCATCAGCCCTGCGTTGTTGACCAGGATGTGCAGCGGGCCCTGCCAGGCCGCCACGAACTCCGCGACCGTCGACCGGTCGGCCAGGTCGAGCCGGCCGACCGTCAACTGCCCTGCCGTGGGCGGCAGTTCCTTCTCCAGGCGCGCGACCACGTCGGCGCCCGCGCCGGTGTTGCGCACGGCCAGGGTGACATCGGCGCCGGCCGCGGCGAGCGCCCGGGCCGTCTCCACCCCGATGCCGGAACTGGCGCCGGTCACCACGGCCCGGCGGCCGTGCAGGTCGACGCCGTCGATCACCTCGGCGGCGGTGGTGCTCGCCCCGAACGCGGGCGGTGTCTGAGATGCGGGCATGAGGGGGTCTCCTGGTTCGAGTGACGTGCGCGGGTCCGTGCGGTCGGCCGTCTCAGCGGTCCCCGGGGCTCTATTTTACAACTGTATATTAGAGCGCGGATCGGCACCCGGACACGCGGAAGGTCCCGGACACGACGAGCGCGTCCGGGACCTTCCCAGCACAGGTCGGTGGCGTCGGGACTCAGTCGAGCTTCTCGACCAGCGCCTCGAACTGCCGCACCATGGCCGGCAGCGAGCGGCCGTCGATGTGGTCCATGACCCGCTTGCGGGCGCTCGCCAGATGGACCGGATAGGCGGCCTCCAGCCGCTTCATCCCCTCCGGGGTGATCGTCGCGACATTCCCCCGCGCATCCCCCTCGAAGCGCCGCTTGACGACCTGACCGCGGCTCTGCAGCGCGTCCACGACACGGGTGATACGGCTCGCCGACAGCGCGGTCGCCGAGGCGAGATCCGTCATGCGGAGCGACTGGTTCTCGGCCTCGGAGAGGTTCATCAGTACGACGTACTCGGTGAGCGTCAGGCCGGTCGACCGCAGCAGATCGTCGTCCAGCGAGCGGGGCAGCGCGACGATGACGCGCATCAGCGCCCGCCAGAAGCGCTCTTCCTGGGCGGCCAGCGGATCTTCGGCAGTCATCTCCGCAGGTTAGCGTGCTCAAGCAAAGAACCTCAAGGTAGGGCCACACCGCGAACGCCCTGGCAGCGAACCTCCTCGCCGTGGGCCGACGCGGTGCGTCGGCC
>NZ_JBSFLV010000176.1:0-17679 GCF_053599215.1 Streptomyces sp. NPDC001002
CAGGGCCATTGTGTCGTCCTCCGCGGTGAGGTCGACGGTCAGCGACTCGGCGCCGGCCTTGCGGACGGGCTGGAGCGAGGGCCGGGTGCGGACGGGCAGGGGCTCGGGTGCCGATATGGCGTTCTCCGCGGGGACCGGGGCGGCCACCCGCTCCAGGGCCTCCATCTGGCGCCCGCCGTTGCCGCCGCCACGGCCGACGAAGCCGCGGTGGCCCCGGCTGATGGCCTTGAGCTGGGCGCGCTCCAGACGGTCCTGCTCCCGGCGGCGCAGCCGGTTCTGCTCCTTCATCCGCTTGTCCTCGCGCACCTCGTCGACGGCTTCGTCGAGACTGCGCACGTTCTCAAGGAGCATCAGCGACCAGGCCTTGTACGTCTCGCGCGGAGCACGCAGCCAGCGGACGATACGGATCTGCGGCAGCGGACGCGGCACCAGACCCTGCTCGCGCAGCGCGGCCCGGCGGGTCTGCTTCAGCGCGCGGTCGAACAGCACGGCCGCGGAGAGCGACATGCCGGAGAAGAACTGCGGAGCGCCGTCGTGGCCCAGGCCCCTGGGCGCGTGCACCCAGTTGAACCAGGCCGCGGCACCCGCGAACGTCCACACCAGTATCCGGGAGCCGAGCGCCGCGTCACCGTGGCTGGCCTCGCGCACCGCGAGGACGGAGCAGAACATGGCCGCGCCGTCCAGGCCGAACGGCACCAGGTACTGCCAGCCGCCTGAGAGGCTCAGGTTCTCCTCGCCGAAGCCGACCAGGCCGCGGAAGGAGAGGGCGGCCGCGACCGCCGCACAGCAGAACAGAAGGACGTAGGAGGCGGTGCCGTATATGGCCTCCTTGCGCCTGCGGCGCTCCTCGCTGCGCTCCCACGAGTCGTCTTTCGCGTGCTCCCCGCCGGACCGCTTGCTCCGCGCGAGCACCGCCACCGCTGCCAGCATGCCCAGGAGCAGTACGGCGCCCGGAAGCAACCAGTTCAGCGATATGTCGGTCAGTCTCATCTAGGGGTCCCTTGCATTGGGATAGGGCGTAACGCCCGCCATAGTGGCCCAATCCCAACGGCCCTCAGGCGTTTTCGGGGCAAGAGGCCGCCAAGGAAGTGCAAGGGGATGCCCAGGGCGGCGTTCTGCTCGAACTGCCGCATGAGGGGCGGGAGTTGAGTTCGAATAAGACTACCCGTACGGGTGGTTCCACGGAAAGTTCCTGCGGCAAGTGAGGAAATTGTGAATCCCCTGTAACCCGCCCGAAGCCTCGTTCGCGGGTGATCTTACGGTACGGCTCGCGGGCCCCGCGCCTGAGGGTCCCTCAACTCGCCTGCGGCAGCAGCCTGGTGACCCGCTCGGCATCACTGGTGCGGGGGCAGGTGGCGCAAGTGTCCTCGGGGCGCAGCGTGTAGAACATGCAGCAGCTCGCCCGGTCCCGGGTGGGCAGCGACTCCCCGCGGGGGCCGGTGAGTTGACGGAACGCCGCCGAGCCGACGTACGGCCGGGTCGCCCCCGGCAGTAGCGCCGCCAGCTCGCGCTTGGCCCGCTCCTCCTCGCCGACCAGATGACCGACGTACCAGAGCCCCTCGACGATCTCGTCCGTCGCCATGCCCCACAGGGCCCGTCCGCGCCGCCGCATGCGCGGGCCGAAGCCGGCGAGTACGGGTTCGAGGTGCTCGGCGACGGCGGCCCGCACCTCGGCGCGCAGTGCCTCCTCGTCGGCGACCACCCGGACGCCGGGCAGGGTCGCCGCCGGATCGCCGGGCAGACAGGCGAAGCCGTCCGCCCGCACCGACAGGCGGCCCATGTCGAGCCCCGGCACGGTGCGGTCGTACGAGACGTGCGTCACGGGATAGCGGGGCACGCGGCGCAGCAGGAACCACGGGACGGTGATCAGGAGGCAGGCCGGCCAGGCGTACCGGTGCAGTCCGAAGCTCGCCACGACGTCGGGGCGACCCCGCTGTCCGTAGTCCCGCACCACCTGGTCGTCGTCCCAGGTCAGGAACGTGTCCAGGCCGTCCCCGCCCGCCGCGAGCGAGTCGGCGGAGACCCAGCCGGCACCCCGCGGGACCGGCTCCCCGGCGGGTCGCTCCACGATCTCCAGGCCGGGAAGAACCCCGGCCAGGCGGTCGTACGCGGCAGTGAGCGGCGAGCCGGGCACCGGCATGCGAGGACCACCCAATCCGCGATCGTCTAGAGGTAAGGCTTACCTTACCCAAGATCATCGGTATTTGAACTGACGGCTTGTGCCCTTATGGTGCTTGACGGACGAGTAACAACGCGCCGTTAATGACCCCAAGTACCGAAACGTCCGAGGAGGACCCGTGAGGCAGAGCACGCAGAGCTCCGCGGAGACGGGAATTCCTCAGACCTGGACCGGCGCGACCAGGGTGCCGCCCCAGGCCGGCGCGCCCGACGCGCGGCGGGAGCGGGCCGTCGCCGCCGGTGCCACCCGGGGCGAGCACACCCACAGCGAGCTGCCGATCCCGGGCCCCCGCCCGGTCCAGCGGGCCTCCGTCCGCGGCCAGATCCTCGACGCGCTGCGCACCGCGCTGGTCGCCGGCGACCTGATACCCGGCGAGGTCTACTCCGCCCCCGCCCTCGGCGACCGCTTCGGCGTCTCGGCCACACCGGTCCGCGAGGCGATGCAGCAACTCGCCCAGGAGGGCGCCGTGGAGGTCGTCCCCAACCGCGGCTTCCGAGTGATCGAACGCGGGGCGCGCGAGCTGGCCGAACTGGCCGAGATACGCGCCCTCATAGAGATCCCCGTCATGCTCCGCCTCGCCCGCACGGTCCCGCCGGAACGCTGGTCCGACCTGCGCCCCCTGGCCGAGGCCACGGTCCGCGCGGCCGCCTCCGGCTGCCGGGCCACCTACGCGGAGTCCGACCGCACCTTCCACCGCGCGGTCCTTTCCCTCTCCGGCAACGACCAACTGGTCCAGATAGCCGACGACTTGCACCGCCGAGCCCAGTGGCCCCTGGTCGGCGGCCCCCCGACCCGAGGCCGAGCCGACCTGATAGCGGACGCGGCAGAACACACGGTCCTGCTGGACGCGCTGATCGCACGGGACGTGGAGGCGGTCAGGGGCTTGGCGGGGGAGCACTTCACGGGGGTGTCGTGAGTGGGCCAGGGGTCCACTTGTTGACGGGAAGGTCCGCCGACACCCCACTCACCTCTCTCTGATCCGGACGCGTCCTCTTCTCGACCGTGTCAGGGCGGAGGGGTGGGGAGACGGAGGGCGAAGTGCGCGCCTCGGGGGCTGGGAACGATGTCGAGGGCGCCTTGGTGGGTGGTGGTGATGTGGTGCGCGATGGCGAGCCCGAGGCCGGCGCCGCCGGTGTCGCGGGCACGGGCGTCGTCGAGGCGGGTGAAGCGCTCGAAGATGCGCTGACGGTCGTCGACCGGGACGCCGGGGCCGTCGTCGAGTACGTCGATGACGGCTTCGCGACGATGGGTGTCGTGGGTGAGGCGGACGTCGATCGTATGGGTCGCGTGGCGTTCGGCGTTGTCGAGGAGGTTCCCGATGACGCGGGCGAGCAGGGCGGGTTGGCCCTGCACGGTGACCGGCTCAGGCCCGGCGTGAACGTGGAGACGGAGGCCGCGGGGCGGTCGGCGGCGGGCGGTCTCCTCCCGCACGAGGTCGGTGAGGTCGACGCTCCGCCGTGGCCGCCGGTCACCGTCTTCGGCGTCGAGGCGGGCCAGGAGCAGCAGGTCCTCGGTCAGTTCCTGGACGCGGATGGTGTCCTCGTGGGCGGCGTGGACGACGCGGGGCCAGTCGGCGTCGTCGGGCCGGTTGAGGGCGAGTTCGAGTTCGGTACGCAGACAGGCGAGCGGGGTACGCAGCTCGTGCGAGGCATCCGCGGTGAACTGCCGCTGGCGCTCCACCGCGGTCTGCAATTGGTCCAGGGTCCTGTTCATCGTCGTGGCGAGCCGGGCGATCTCGTTGCCGGTGCGGGGGACGGTGACGCGCTGGTCCAGGTGGTGGGTGCTGAGTTCGGCGAACTCGGCTCGGATCGCTTCGACAGGTCGAAGGACCCGGCCCGCCGCAATCCAGGTGCTGCCCGCGATCAAGGCCGTGATGCCCAGTGTGGCTGCGGCAAGAGCCCAGACGGTGCTGTTCAAACGCGCTTGTTCGGCCTCCAGGGAGTAGATCATCACGGCCACGTACGAGAATTCGCCGGGGTAGACGCTGACTGTTCGGATCGGGGCGGGGCCGTGGACCGGGTCCGTCCAGGGCGTCAATGAGAGCGTGCCCTCGCTGAGCATGGGGTTGCCCGGCATCGGAGCCCGGCAGTAGCTGACGCGGCGATGCCCTCTCGGCTGAGGGGAGGCCGTGCCGCAGTCGGGCAATTTGCCGTCCTTGAGCAGCAAACCTGCCTCCTCGCGCGCCAGTAGTTGGAGGTCGTCGGTCGAGGTCGAGTTGTCCATGGCGTGCTGCAGCATCGAGGTGCGCGTCGTGATCGCGATGCCCACGGCGGTGGGAGCCGAGCAGACGGCCGCGATCAAGATGGCGAGGAGGGTGAGCCGTAGCCGTACGGTGGCGGGTCGCCGACGAGGCAGCAGCCATGGCAGGCGGAGGACAGGTTTCACCGCGCGCCCCTTCAATTTGCGTCCAGGCGGTAGCCGGCGCCGCGGACCGTGCGGATGGTCCGTCGCCCGAATGGTGTGTCGATCTTGCGGCGCAGGGCGCTGACGTAGACCTCGACGATGTTCACGTCTCCGTCGAAGCGGTCGTCCCAGACGTGTTCGAGCACCTCGCTCTTGGAGACCGTCTCGCCGCTGCGGCGGGCGAGGTATTCCAGGACGGCGAACTCCCGGGCGGTCAGCGTGACTTCGGTGTCCCCGCGCCGGCAGTGGCGGGCGGCCGGGTCGATCTCCAGGTCGCCGATCCGTACCACGCTGGGTCGCTCGGGGCGGCCGCGCCGGATCAGGGCGCGGAGCCGGGCGGCGAGCGCGATGAAGGAGAACGGCTTGGTGACGTAGTCGTCCGCGCCCGTGTCCAGGCCCTCGGCCTGGTCGTACTCACCGTCCTTGGCGGTCAGCATCAGCACGGGCGTCCACACCCCCTCCTCGCGCAGCCGGGCACACAGCCGGAAGCCGTTCAGCTGGGGCAGCATCACGTCCAGGACGAGTGCGTCATAGTCGTTCTCCAGCGCCGACTCCAGGCCGCGTGACCCGTCGTGGGCCATGTCGACGGCGTACCCCTCACCGATCAATCCCCGGCGCAGCAACTCCGCCAACCGCCGGTCGTCCTCGACCACCAGTATCCGCATCCCCTCAGCATGACCGCCCGGTCCTGTGGGGAACCTGAAGACCCTTCAGGAACCTTCAGGCTCCCCACAGTTGCTGCGTGCCACTGTCTTCCCAACGGCCCGCCGAAGGATCAGGCGGGTCGGGCCAGGGCCACGCTCGGGGGACGTCGGGCCGGCCGCGGCCCCGGGAAGACACCGATCACCGATCACAGATCACAGATCGCGGAATCTTCCCGGGGCCGTCGCGCCAGAGAGATCGGTATCCCGGAGAGCGAGTGACGGCGTCGCGGAATGACGGATGTCATGCCCGTCGATGACAAGGCCACGTGAAAGCAGGCCAATTGGCACTCCTGGCGGGTCATTCTCCGGTCGCAGACTGAGTCAAGAGGAAACAGCAGGCCTCACCACACCAAGGGGAATCATGGCATTACGCAAGATCCTCGCAGTCGCTCTCACATCACTGGCAGTCGTCGGCGCAGGTCTGACGATCCCGGCGTCCGCCGCGCCGACGGCCCCCAGTTCGCTGGCCGAATGCCGGCCGGGGTACGGGTGTCTGTACAAGGGCTGGAGCTGGGACAGCCACCCCTTCACCTATTACTACTACGGGTACTACAACCTCTCGGGAGTTTCAGGGCGCTGGCGGTTCTACAACAACCAGACCGGCGGGGCGACCATGTGGCTCTGCATGCGGGTCAACGGCGCGAACTGTCCGGAGGCGTGGAAACTGGACCCCGGTGACACGCTCGACATGGACAATTCGCAAGACGTCAAGTCGATCAAACTCGCGCCCTAGTCCGACCGATTCGGGCGATCGTGGGCTCGCAGTCCGGCAAGGGCACGGAGACCGTGCCGAAGCCGTCGGACCGCCGCCCCCTTGATCGCGTGTCCGCCGAATGTCTCGTCCGCCCGTGGCTGGCCGTCCCACCCTCTCGCAGCACGGTCGTGTGGTCGCTCCGGAGTGACCATCGGGGGTGCGGGCGGCTGTCCCGGAAGTCCTGAACTCTACGACGAGACGCAGGAGTTCACGAGAAGGACCGCGGCTCTACGCCGTCGCCGCCCCCGCCGCCGGAGGCACCGGCGGGGCCAACTGCCGTGCCAGCCAAGTCGGTACGCCGCCCAGCAACCGGAACAACCGCCGAGCCTCCTCCCGCAGTCGCGAAGCCTCCGGCTCGGACTCGGCATCGGCGAGGGACACCAACGCGGGCGCGGTCCCCACGAGATACCCCAACTCCTCCCGGATCCGCAGCGATTCGGCGAAGCCGTGCCGTGCCTCGGCCAACTCCCCGTCCCGCAACGAGAGTCCGGCCAGGTGCCGCCACGTGAACGACAGCAACAAGGGATCCCCCAGCGCGGTGGCCCCCGCATGCGCCCGCCGGTACGCGGCCCGCGCGGACTGCGGAGACCCGGTCAGGTTCTCCGCGAGCAACCCCCGCCGAAAGTCCAGCAGAGCCCTCCCCGCAGCCCCCGGAGGGATCAGCGCCGCCGCCCGCCCCAGCGCGGCCCGCGCCTCGTCGGCCCGGTCGCGCACGGTGTGCAGCGTCGCCGCGTAGGCAAGGTACCCGCGTTCACAAGCGGCGGCGCCCCGCTCCTCGTCGGCATGGGCCAGCGCCTCCGCCGTACGCAGCGCGTCCTCCGCGTCCTCCCAGCCCTGCTCGGTGTACAGACACCGTTCGACCAGCAGCGACGCGCGCTGCAACGCGGCCGGTGCCGTGACCGGTTGGAGCAGGGCCGCCGCGTCGGCCCAGCAGGCCCGCGAGCGCAGCCGCCATACCGCGGTCTGGAGGGGATCGTCACCTGCGGTCGTTCCGGTACCAGACATGGCGGTATGCGCCACGTTGCCCTCCCCGAGCACGCCATCGAGCTTTGAGTGGTGGCCGCATCTCAGCACGAATCCAGGTACCGGGCCAAGGGGGTAGGTGAAGGATTTCACAAAGTCGTGGGTGACTTCGTGGCCGCGGGCCCCGCCGGAGATCAGCTCATCCGCAGTGCCAGGAAGAAATCCAGCTTGTCCTCAAGGCGGGAGAGATCACGGCTCGTCAACTGCTCGATCCGGCCGACGCGGTAGCGCAGCGTGTTGACGTGCAGGTGGAGCCGGGTCGCGCAGCGGGTCCAGGAGCCGTCGCAGTCCAGGAAGGCTTCGAGGGTGGGGATCAGCTCGGCGCGGTGGCGGCGATCGTACTCGCGCAGCGGGTCCAGGAGGCGGGCGGTGAAGGCGCGGCGGACGTCGTCCGGGACGAACGGCAGCAGCAGGACGTGCGAGGCCAGTTCCTGGTGGCCGGCCGCGCTGACCCGGCCGGGGCGGGCCGCGGCCACCCGGCGGGCGTGCCGGGCCTCTTCCAGCGCGCCGCGCAGACCCTCCGCCGAGTGCACGGCCGCGCTGACGCCGAGCGTGACCTGCCCGTCGTCGTCGAGGCCCGCCGACAGCGGCTGCCGTACGGACTCCAGGAGCGCGTCGGCGACGATCCCGGACTCCGAGCCGTCGTGCTCGGCGGAGACGGCGGGCAGCGGGACCAGGGCGACGGCCTCGTCGCCGGTGTGGGCCACGGCGATGCGGTCGGAGGGCTCGGGCCCGTTGGCGAGTGGGTCGACGAGGATCTCTTCCAGGAGGGCCTGCGCGACCGGTCCCGGCTCGATGTCGGTGCCCGCCCAGTCGACCCGCGCCACGACCACCTGCCAGTGCGGGGCCGCGCCCAGGCCGGGCAGCAGCACCGGGGCCGCGACTCTCAGCCGGGCCGCGATCTCGCCGGGGGCGGCGCCGGCCTGGACGAGTTCGAGGACCTCCTGGGCCAGCCGCCGGCGGACCGTGCGCGCCGCGTCCCGGCGGTCCCGCTCGACCGAGATCAGCTGGGTGACGCCCTGGAGCAGGTCGAGCCGCTCGGCCGGCCAGTCGCCCGCGTCCGCCTCGACGGCCAGCAGCCAGTCCGACAGCACCGTCTCGCGCACGTCCCGGCCGGCCTGTGCGGGACGGCCGGTGCTGCGGATCGGGAAGAGGCTGTACGTCGACGGGCCGAGCGTCACCCGGTGGGGGCCGCGGCGGCCCGTGCGGGCGGCGGCGAGCTGCGCGCCGGCGAGCTTGGCGCAGGTGTCCGCGGGCAGCGCGCCGGCCACCTTGGGGCCCGCGATCAGGCGGCCGGTGGGGGACAGCACCCAGGCCCGCAGGTCCAGGTCGGAGCCGAGCAGGTCCAGGACCACGTCCGGGCCACCGCCCGTCGGACCCGAGGTCATCATCCGGCGGTGCCGGTCGACGACCGCCGCCAGGTCCCCGGCGCGCTCGCCGCTGACCTGCCGTACGACGTGCTCGGTGATCGTCGCGAACGCGACCGACTCGTGCACCGCGAACAGCGGCAGCCGGTGCCGGGCGCAGGCCGTCACCAGGTCGTCCGGTACGGCCCCGAGCTCCGCCTCACCGGCCGCCAGGCCCGCCACCCCGGCCTGCGACAGGAGTCGTACGAACGGCTCGGAGTCGGCGGCGTCGTGGCGCCAGGCCAGACCCGTGAGGACCAGCTCGCCGCCGGACAGATAGCGGCTGGGATCCCTCAGGTCGGTGGTCATGACACCCCGGACGGTGCGATCCAGCTCGTCCGCACCCCCGAGCAGCCTGAGGCCCAACGCATCCGTGTCCAGAAGTGCGCGCAGCCGCATCTCGTCGCCGCCGTTCCGTGTCTCGAAAACTACGATGAATCCTGAGGGGGCGTGAGTGCGGGACGGTGTCCCACGTTTCCACAGGAAATCGGAGAGGTTGCTGATGACCTCCATTCATACGAATCTACAAGATGCCCGCGTTGGCCAGCCAACTCCTTCATGGTTTCGGTGACTGACCCTGGTGGAGTACGGCGCTGTGTACTGAGCCCACTCCGCGTAAACAGCACATGAACGAGCCGGGGCCGCCGCACACGATCTGGCTCATTCCGTACGACGCGTACGACCCGTACGACCCACGAGACGAAGAAGAGAGCCGGTCATGGACTTCCTTCGCCCCGCCAGCTGGGAGGAGGCGCTCGCCGCGAAGGCCGAGCACCCCACCGCTGTGCCGATTGCGGGCGGCACCGACGTGATGGTCGAGATCAACTTCGACCACCGCCGGCCCGAGTACCTGCTCGACCTGACCCGCGTCGCCGACCTCTACGAGTGGGAGACCGGCGAGGACAGTGTGCGGCTCGGTGCCTCCGTCCCGTACACGAGGATCATGGAGCAGCTGCGGCCCGAGCTGCCGGGGCTCGCCCTCGCCTCGCACACGGTCGCCTCCCCGCAGATCCGCAACCGCGGCGGCGTCGGCGGCAACCTCGGCACCGCCTCCCCGGCCGGTGACGCCCACCCCGCCCTGCTGGCGGCCGGCGCCGAGGTCGAGGCCGAGTCGGTGCGCGGCACCCGCATGATCCCCATCGACGCCTTCTACACCGGCGTGAAGCGCAACGCGCTGGCGCCCGACGAGCTCATCCGCGCCGTCCACATCAAGAAGGCGGACGGCCCGCAGCAGTACTCGAAGGTCGGCACCCGCAACGCCATGGTGATCGCCGTGTGCGCCTTCGGCCTCGCCCTCCACCCCGAGACCCGCACGGTCCGTACCGGCATCGGCTCCGCCGCGCCCACCCCGATGCGCGCGAAGACCGCCGAGGAGTTCCTGAACGCGGCCCTCGACGAGGGCGGCTTCTGGGACAACGGCAAGGTCATCACCCCCTCCGTCGCCAAGCAGTTCGCGGACCTGTGCGCCGCCGCCTGCAACCCGATCGACGACGTCCGGGGCACCGCGAGCTACCGCCGCCACGCGGTCGGGATCATGGCCCGCCGCACCCTGACCTGGACCTGGGAGTCCTACCGCGGCGCCCGCCGCGCCTCGGAGGGAGCTGCGTAATGCGCGTCAACTTCACTGTCAACGGCCGCCCGCAGGAAGCGGACGACGTGTGGGAGGGCGAGTCCCTGCTGTACGTCCTGCGCGAGCGGATGGGCCTGCCCGGCTCCAAGAACGCCTGCGAGCAAGGCGAATGCGGCTCCTGCACGGTCCGCCTGGACGGCGTGCCCGTGTGTTCCTGTCTGGTCGCGGCCGGACAGGCCGAGGGCCGGGACGTGGTGACCGTGGAAGGGCTCGCGGACTTCGCCAAACAGCGTGCCGAGCACGGCGGTTGCGCGACCGGGGCCTGCGGTACGTCCGACGCGTCCGGGCCCTCCGGTGCGTCCAGCACATCCGGTACGTCCCTTCAGGACGCCCGGCAGTGGCAGGCCAAGGGCACCGACTCGCAGACCGGCGAGGGCACCCAACTCGCCCCGATCCAGCAGGCGTTCATCGACGCAGGCGCCGTCCAGTGCGGCTTCTGCACGCCCGGTCTCCTCGTCGCCGCCGACGAGATGCTGGAGCGCACCCCGAACCCGACCGACGCGGACATCCGCGAGGCGCTGTCGGGCAACCTGTGCCGCTGCACCGGCTACGAGAAGATCATGGACGCGGTCCGCCTCGCGGCCGCCCGACAGGGAGAGGCGGTCTGACGATGCCCAGCAACGCTCCCCTCGGCACGCCCACCAAGGTCACTCAGGGTTCCCCGACCAAGGGCGGCATCGGCGAGTCCACGCTCCGCCCGGACGGCACCCTCAAGGTCACCGGCGAGTTCGCGTACTCCTCGGACATGTGGCACGAGGACATGCTCTGGGGCCAGATTCTGCGCTCCACGGTTGCCCACGCCGAGATCGTCTCCATCGACACCGTCGAGGCGCTCAAGACCCCTGGCGTGTACGCCGTCATGACGTACGACGACCTGCCGACCGACGTGAAGAACTACGGCCTGGAGATCCAGGACACCCCGGTCCTCGCGCACGGCAAGGTCCGCCACCACGGCGAGCCGGTCGCGATCGTCGCCGCCGACCACCCGGAGACCGCACGCCGTGCGGCTGCGAAGATCAAGGTCGAGTACCGCGAACTCCCGGTCATCACCGACGAGTTGTCCGCGACCGCGCCGGACGCGATCCTCGTCCACGAGGGCCGCGACGACCACCACATCGGCCATGTCCCGCACCCGAACATCGTGCACCGCCAGCCGATCGTCCGCGGAGACGTCGAATCCGCCCGCGAGCGCGCCGACTTCATCGTCGAGGGCGAGTACACCTTCGGCATGCAGGACCAGGCGTTCCTCGGCCCGGAGTCGGGTCTCGCGGTGCCGTCCGAGGACGGCGGTGTCGACCTCTACATCGCCACCCAGTGGCTGCACTCGGACCTCAAGCAGATCGCGCCCGTCCTCGGCCTGCCCGAGGACAAGGTCCGCATGACGCTGTCCGGCGTCGGCGGCGCGTTCGGCGGCCGCGAGGACCTGTCGATGCAGATCCACGCCTGCCTGTTGGCCCTGCGCACCGGCAAACCGGTGAAGATCGTCTACAACCGCTTCGAGTCCTTCTTCGGGCACGTCCACCGCCACCCGGCCAAGCTCCACTACGAGCACGGCGCGACGAAGGACGGCAAGCTCACGCACCTGAAGGCCCGGATCGTCCTGGACGGCGGCGCCTACGCGTCCGCCTCACCGGCGGTCGTCGGCAACGCCTCCTCACTCGGCGCGGGCCCGTACGTCATCGACAACGTCGACATCGAGGCCATCGCCCTCTACACCAACAACCCGCCCTGCGGCGCGATGCGCGGCTTCGGCGCGGTCCAGGCGTGCTTCGCCTACGAGGCCCAGATGGACAAGCTCGCCGACAAGGTGGGCATGGACCGGGTCGCGTTCCGTCAGCTCAACGCGATGGAACAGGGCACGGTCATGCCGACCGGACAGGTCGTCGACTCGCCCGCCCCCGTCGCCGAACTCCTGCGCCGCGTCCAGGCGATGCCCATGCCGCCGGAGCAGCAGTGGGTCACGGCCGGAGAGGCCGCGGATGTACGGCAGTTGCCGGGCGGCCTGTCCAACACCACGCACGGCGAAGGCGTCGTCCGCGGGATCGGCTACGCGGTCGGCATCAAGAACGTCGGGTTCTCCGAGGGCTTCGACGACTACTCAACGGCCAAGGTCCGTATGGAGGTTGTCGGCGGCGAGCCGGTCGCGACCGTGCACACCGCGATGGCGGAAGTCGGCCAGGGCGGAGTCACCGTCCACGCGCAGATCGCCCGCACCGAGCTGGGCGTCACGCAGGTGACGATCCAGCCGGCGGACACCCAGGTGGGCAGCGCCGGTTCGACTTCCGCGTCCCGCCAGACCTACGTCACCGGCGGCGCCGTCAAGAACTCCTGCGAGCTGGTCCGCGAGAAGGTCCTGGAGCTGGGGCGCCGCAAGTTCGGTACGTACCACCCCGCTTGGGCCACCGCCGAGCTCATCCTGGAGGGCGGCAAGGTCGTCACCGACGGCGGCGAGGTCCTCGCGGACATCGCGGACGTCCTCGAAAGCGAGACCGTCGAGATCGAGGCGGAGTGGCGGCACCGGCCGACCGAGCCCTTCGACCTCCGTACCGGACAGGGCTTCGGCCACGTCCAGTACACCTTCGCCGCGCACCGGGCCGTCGTCGAGGTCGACACCGAACTCGGCCTGGTAAAGGTCATCGAACTGGCCTGCGCCCAGGACGTCGGCAAAGCGCTCAACCCGCTCTCCGTCATCGGCCAGATCCAGGGCGGCACGACCCAGGGCCTGGGCGTCGCGGTGATGGAGGAGATCATCGTCGACCCGAAGACCGCGAAGGTCAGGAACCCCTCCTTCACGGACTACCTCATCCCGACCATCCTCGACACGCCGACCATCCCGGTCGACGTCCTCGAACTCGCCGACGACCACGCCCCGTACGGGCTGCGCGGCATCGGCGAGGCGCCGACCCTGTCGTCGACGCCGGCGGTCCTGGCCGCCATCCGCAATGCGACCGGTTTGGAACTGAACCGGACGCCGGTACGCCCCGAGCACCTCACGGGAACGTGATCCTCCGGGAGTTGTGACCGGCGCCTCTTTTCCTGGGGGATCGTCCCCCAGGTCCCAGCTGTTCGTCCTGGGCCGTCCCCCGGGTCGTGCACATCCCAAATCCCGCTGAACGCAAGGACGTTCACGGGTGCACCTTTGAACCTTGGGAGACGGCACCATGACCCAGCAGTCCCTTGAGCCCAGGACCACAGCCGAAGACGCGGGAGACGGCACCCGCGTCCCGGCCGGCAGGTCCTGGCTCGACCGGTACTTCCACATCACCCAACGCGGATCCTCCGTCTCGCGCGAAGTGCGCGGCGGCGTCACCACCTTCATGGCGATGGCGTACATCCTCCTGCTCAACCCGCTGATCCTGTCCGGCAAGGACGTGGCGGGGCACACCCTCGGCCAGAACGCGCTCATCACCGCGACCGCGTTCGCCGCGGCCTTCACCACGCTCCTGATGGGCTTCTTCGGCAAGGTGCCGCTGGCCCTCGCCGCCGGCCTGTCCGTCTCCGGCGTGCTGTCGTCGCAGGTGGCGCCCCAGATGACCTGGCCGCAGGCCATGGGCATGTGCGTGATGTACGGCGTCGTCATCATGCTGCTGGTCGTCACCGGCCTGCGCGAGCTGATCATGAACGCGATCCCGCTGGCGCTGAAACACGCGATCACCATGGGCATCGGCCTGTTCGTCGCCCTCATCGGCTTCTACAAGGCCGGCTTCGTGCACCAGGGCAAGGCGACCCCGGTCACCCTGGGCCCGACCGGTGAACTGGCGGGCTGGCCCGTCCTGTTGTTCGCCGTGACCCTCCTCGCGATCTTCATGCTTCAGGCGCGCGGCATCCCGGGCGCCATCCTGATCGGCATCGTCGGCGGCACCGTGCTCGCCGTGATCCTGAACGCCGTCGGCGCCATCGCCCCCAAGCAGTGGGCGAGCGGCGCTCCCGAACTGCACGGCAGCGCGGTCTCCATGCCGGACTTCTCGATCTTCGGCAAGGTCGAGTTCGGCGGTTGGGGGCAGGTCGGCGCGATGACGGTCGGCATGATCGTGTTCACGCTCGTGCTGGCCGGCTTCTTCGACGCGATGGCGACCATCATCGGCGTCGGCACCGAGGCCAAACTGGCCGACGCGCAGGGCCGGATGCCGGGTCTGTCCAAGGCGCTGTTCATCGACGGCGCGGGAGGCGCGATCGGCGGTGTCGCGGGTGCCTCGGGGCAGACGGTGTTCGTCGAGTCGGCGACCGGCGTCGGCGAAGGGGCCCGTACCGGACTCGCCTCCGTCGTCACCGGCCTGTTCTTCGCGGCCTGTCTCTTCTTCACCCCGCTCACCGCGATCGTCCCGGGTGAGGTCGCGGCCGCCGCCCTGGTGGTCATCGGCGCCATGATGATGATGAACGCGCGGCACGTGGACTGGGCCGACCGGGCCACCGCGATCCCGGTCTTCCTGACCGTCGTGATCATGCCGTTCACCTACTCGATCACCGCGGGCGTCGCGGCCGGTGTCGTCTCGTACGTCGCCATCAAGATCGCCCAGGGGCGGGCGCGGGAGATCGGTGCCTTCATGTGGGGCCTGACAGTGATCTTCCTGGTCTATTTCTCCCTCAATCCCATTGAGAGCTGGATGGGCGTGCACTAGCGCCCCGCCAACCGCCCTTCGCGCAACCGCTGTTAAGGAGACCGAGAGATGCTGGACATCGCCGAGGAGTTGAACCGGTGGGTCGAGCGGGGCCGTGACTTCGCCGTGGCCACCGTCGTGGCCGTCGGCGGCAGCGCCCCGCGTCAGCCGGGTGCCGCCCTCGCGGTGGACACCGACGGCACGGCGATCGGCTCGGTCTCCGGCGGCTGCGTGGAGGGCGCGGTGTACGAGCTGTGCCAACAGGCCCTCAAGGATGGCGAGAGCGTCCTGGAGCGCTTCGGATACAGCGACGAGGATGCCTTCGCCGTGGGTCTGACCTGCGGTGGCGTCATCGACATCCTGGTGACTCCGGTCCGGGCGGGCGATCCCGTCCGGCCGGTGGTCGCCGCCGCGCTGTCTGCCGCCGCGCGGGGGGAGGCGGCGGCGGTGGCGCGGATCGTCTCCGGGCCGACGGACTTGATGGGCCGCGCGCTCGTGGTGCGTCCCGACGGCTGCTACGAGGGTGGCTTCGGCGCCCATCCGGAGCTGGACCGCACGATCGCCGCCGAGGCGGGCGCGTTCCTGGACGCGGGCCGCACCGGCACCCTGGAGATCGGTGAGCAGGGCTCGCGCTGCGGGGCTCCGCTCACGCTGCTGGTGGAATCGTCGGTGCCGCCGCCGCGGATGATCGTGTTCGGTGCGATCGACTTCGCGTCGGCGCTGGTCCGGATCGGGAAGTTCCTGGGCTACCGCGTGACGGTGTGCGACGCACGTCCCGTCTTCGCCACCGCCGCCCGTTTCCCGGAGGCCGACGAGATCGTCGTCGAGTGGCCCCACAAGTACCTGGAGCGGACGCGAGTCGACGGCCGTACCGTCCTGTGCGTGCTCACCCATGACGCCAAGTTCGATGTCCCGCTGCTTGAGCTGGCGTTGCGACTGCCGGTCGCGTATGTCGGTGCGATGGGCTCCCGCCGCACCCACCTGGACCGCAACGAGCGGCTGCGCGAAGTCGGCGTCACCGAGATCGAGTTGGCCCGGCTGCGCTCGCCCATCGGTCTCGATCTGGGCGCCCGTACGCCGGAGGAGGTGGCGCTGTCGATCGCCTCCGAGATCGTCGCCAACCGGCGTGGCGGCAGCGGAGTTTCGTTGACCGGCGCGCACACGCCGATCCACCACGACCCCGCGTCGGCGCCACCCCGGCGGATCGGGTCGGTGGCCTGAACGGGCGTCACCGGCAAGGGAGTTCGAGCGGGTCGCTCACTTCGCCACGGACTTCGGCCTGTCCGGGCGTACCGAGAAGGCCGTGTCGCCCGCGACGGCCACGATCGCGTCCTTCACGAGCAGGAGTGAGGGCACGGTGTCGCTCGCGGAGTCACCGGGGTCCTGGAGCGCGGAGGTGCGCCAACGCACCGCGCCGGTACGGGCGTTCAGGGCCAGCAGCCGGCCGTACTGGTTGGCCAGGTACAGCGTGTCGGACTTCGCCGAGTACACCGGCGTCGACAGGTTCTCGATGTCCGTCTCCCGCTGCCACAGGCGCTTGCCGTCGCTCACCCGCACGGCGGTGACCGTGCCGTTGGGGCGGACGAAGTGGACGACACCCCCGACCAGCGTGGGCGTGCCGCGTGTCGCGCCGGGCAGCGGGACCCGGCGGCCCCCGCCGAGGGGGTCCACCGCCATCAGGGTGGTGTACGGCTGGTCCTCTCCGCTGCCGAAGGAACCCTCCGACAGCTTCGGCACCGCGAACAGCGGCCGTCCGTCGGCCATGCCCAGCGGCCGTCCGTCGGCCATGCCCAGCGGCACGGCCCCCGTGGGCAGCGTGGCGATCTCCTTCGCCGTGCCGTCGACGGGGTCCAGGTGCACCAGGGCGACATCGCCCTTGGAGGGATCGTCCACCGGTGTGCACAGGCCGTACGGGGCGCCGCCCAGGACCGCCGGGGTGCAGGCGTCGCCGACGCTCGACGAGGCGCGCGTGGTCCACAGCTGATGGCCCGTCTCGTCGTAGGCGACGTACTGCGTCGCCTTCTCGTCCATTGCCAGGACCCCGCTGTCGAAGAGGACGGCGTCACGGTCCTCGCTGACCGGGCGGGCCCAGAGCTGGGTGCCGGTCCTCGTGTCCAGGGCGACCAGGCGCCGGGGGATGTAGGTCTCGGTCGAGTCCGGCTTGACGTAGGCGTAGACGCGGCCGTCACGGACGCCGATGGGGCGCGAGGTCTCGGGGCTGGTGCCCTGTCGCCACTCGACCCGGCCGGAGGCGGCGTTCAGCCGGACGGTCGTGAAGCCGGTGCCCGCGCAGTACACGGCGGTCGAACCGCCCGCCACGCAACCGGGCTTGAGTTCGTCGAGGGGGTCGCCCTTCTTCTCGGAGAGCAGGCTCGCCCGCCAGGGGCGCCAGTCGGCGGGCAGGCTCACGGCGGAAGCGGCCGGGCTCGTGGAGGCGCCCGAGGCGGCCGAGCCGGTCCCACCGCTCGCCGCGAGGTGCGCCGTGGTGATGCCGATCGCGGTCACCGCCAGGACGGCGCCGAGCCCGAGGAGAATGCGCCGGGTCCCACGGCCACGCCTCGTGGCAGCCCCGGATCCCGTACCCGTCGCGGTGTCCGCCTGGTGGGCCGCCGGTCCGGGGCGCGGGCGGGAGCCACGGCGGCGGCCGGAACCCGGGTCCGTCACGCCGTCCGGCACGGTGAGGTCGGAGCCGAAGTCCGGCAGGGGCTCCGCGGACTCGTCTGTCGGCAGCGCCAGCAGGTCGCGGTGGAGTTCCTCCAGACCGGGCCGATCCGCCGGGTCCTTCTCCAGGCAGCGGGCCGCGATGGCGCGGAGGGGTTCGCGCACCCCGTCCAACTTCGGTGCCTCGTACATCACCTGATAGCCCGTCAGGTACGGACTCCCGCCCTCGAAGGGGCGGTTGCCGGTGGCCGCGTACACCAGGAGCGAGCCGAGCGAGAAGACGTCCGAGGCGGCGGTGACGTCCCTGGGGGAGGAGAACTG
>NZ_JBSFLV010000177.1:0-17585 GCF_053599215.1 Streptomyces sp. NPDC001002
GCCGGACTGGCGCAACAGGCCGACGGTGGCGCGCAGTTCGTTGAGCGCGGAGCGGCTGGCCTCGCCCCTCCGTGTTCAACGTCCCTACCGTTACTCCGACTTGATCGCCGCCAGCATGTTCATCTTGGCCGCCCGGCGGGCCGGCCACAGCGAGGCCAGGATGCCGACCGTCGCCGCAAGGAGCAGGAAGATCGCCATCCTGGTCCAGGGCAGGACCAGTTCGTACGTCGCCATCTTCGCGCCCAGGAGCTCGCCGGCCGCCCAGCCGAAGAACACGCCCAGGCCGATGCCGAGCACGCCGCCGAACAGGGAGATGACCAGGGACTCCAGGCGCACCATGCGCTTGATGGCCTTACGGTCCAGGCCGATCGCGCGCAGCATGCCGATCTCCTGCGAGCGCTCGAAGACCGACATCGCCAGGGTGTTGATGACCCCGAGGACGGCCACAATGACCGCCATGGCGAGCAGGCCGTAGAGCATGTTCAGCATCAGCGTGAAGATCTGCGCGATGTCGTCGGACAGGTCCTGCTTGCTCTGCACCTTGATGGCCGGGTTGGCGCCCAGAGCCTTCTCCAGCTTGTCCTTCGTCGCGCTGGAGGCGCCGTCGGCCGTCTTCACCAGGACCTGCATGTCACCCGGATCGGTCAGGTGCGGGGCGAGGACCTTGTTGTCGAGCATGATGCCCCGGATCAGCTCGTTGCCCGTGTAGACCCCGGCCACGGTCAGCTTCTGCGCCTTGCCGTCCTCGTAGTGCACCGTGAAGTCCGAACCGGCCTTCCAGCCATAGGACTTGGCGGTGTCGTCGTCGACGACGACCTGGTCGCCGCCGACCTTGAAGGAGCCGCTGTCGACCTTGAGGTCGGTCAGCTCGCCGATCGCGGAGCCGTTGACGCCGGTCAGGTACTCGGTCGTGCCGTCGATGCGCGACGGGGAGTTGCGCAGCGGGCTGGTGGAGGTGACGCCCGCGGTGGACTCCAGCTTCTTGTCGACGTCCGGCGAGAGCTCGTTGCCGTTGGCCATGGAGACGATGTAGTCGGCGCTGATCGCGGCCGAGGCCATCTTGTCGATCGACTTCTGCAGGCTGCCGGCGACCACCGTCATACCGGTGATCAGAGTGAGCCCGATCATCAGCGCGGAGGCGGTGGCGGCCGTACGGCGCGGGTTGCGCACCGAGTTCTGGCGGGCCAGCTTGCCCGAGATCCCGAAGATCCGCAGGACCGGTGCCGTCGCCGCGATCAGCGGGCGGGACAGCAGCGGGGTCAGGATGAACACGCCGATGATCAGCAGGACCGCGCCGAAGCCCATGGGGGCCTGGCCGGACGAGCCGTCCATCGCCGTGGCGGCCAGCACGGTCGCGATGCCCGCGCCGCTGAACAGCGCGCCCAACGTGTTGCGCAGTACGAGGGACTTGGTCGTCGCCTTCGCGTGCACGCTGCTCATCGCGGCCACCGGCGGGATCTTCGCCGCCCGGCGGCCGGGCAGCCAGGCCGCCAGCATGGTGATGACGACGCCGACCAGGAGGGCGGCCACGATCGTGCCGGGCGAGACGACCAGCGGGCCGTCCGGGACGGTCGCGCCGAAGGAGTTCATCAGGGAGCGCAGGCCGGCGCCGATGCCGATGCCCGCGACCAGTCCGGTCACGCCGGCGACCACGCCGACCACGAACGCCTCGATCAGCACCGAGCGCGTGACCTGTCGGCGGGAGGCGCCGACCGCGCGCAGCAGCGCGAGTTCCTTGGTGCGCTGGGCGACCAGCATGGTGAAGGTGTTGGCGATGATGAACGTGCCGACGAAGAGCGCGATACCGGCGAAGACCAGCAGGCCCTGCTTGAGGCCGCTCATCGACGAGGCGATCTGCTCGGCCTGGTCGTCGGCGAGCTTCTTGCCGGTCTCGGTCTCCACGAGCTTGGTCGGCAGCGCCTTGTCCAGCGCGGACTTCAGCGCCGCCTGGGACGTACCGGCAGCCGCCTTCACGTCGATCTCGTCGAAGGTGCCGGGCTTGCCGAACAGGGTCTGCGCGGTCGCGGTGTCGTAGAGGGCGAGGCTGCCGCCCGCCGCGACGTTGCCGTCGTCGGTGGTGAAGATGCCGGTGATCTTCGGGGTGAGGACCGGGCCGTCGACGGAGATGCGGACGGTGTCGCCGACCTTGTAACCGGCCCGCTTCGCGGTCTCCGCGTCGATGGCGACCTGGTCCTTGCCCTGCGGGGCGGTGCCGGAGGCCAGCGGGTAGCGCGGGTCCTTGTCGCCCCAGTAGTTGCCGCCCTGCGACTGGAAGCCGCCGCCGATGAGCTTGCCGTCCTTGTCGGCGATGGCGGTGAAGCCGGTGACGACACCGATGGCGTTCGCGGCACCCGGCACCTTGGCCGCGGTGTCGAGCTGAGCCTTCGTCAGCTCGGGCGTCTTGTTGATCGTATTGCCCGTGTCCTTCTGGGACTTGGGCGTCACGGCGACGTCGACCTGGTCGAAGCCCTTGGCCGAGCTGTTCTGGAAGGCGTCGGAGATGGTGTTGGTGAAGACCAGGGTCCCGGACACGAACGCGACGCCGAGCATGACGGCGAGGACGGTCATCAGGAGGCGGGCCTTGTGCGCGAGTACGTTGCGCAGCGCGGTGCGGAACATCAGCTCGTGCGGCCCTTCGCGTCGAACTCGGGGGTCTGGGGGTTTCCCCCAGGAAATTGCCGCATGAAGTCCAGGACTGCCTCGGCCGACGGCTGGTAGAGCTCGTCGACCAGGCGGCCGTCGGCCAGGAAGACCACCCGGTCCGCGTAGGCCGCGGCCACCGGGTCGTGGGTGACCATGACGACGGTCTGGCCCAACTCCCTTACGGAGTTGCGGAGGAAGCCCAACACCTCCGCGCCGGAGCGGGAGTCGAGGTTTCCGGTCGGCTCGTCGCCGAAGATGATGTCGGGGCGGGAGGCCAACGCGCGGGCCACGGCGACGCGTTGCTGCTGACCGCCGGAGAGCTGCGAGGGGCGGTGGCTGAGCCGGTCCGCGAGGCCCACCATGCGGATGACGGTGTCCAGCCACTGCTTGTCGGGCTTGCGGCCCGCGATGTCCATGGGCAGCGTGATGTTCTCCAGCGCGGTCAGCGTCGGCAGCAGGTTGAACGCCTGGAAGATGAAGCCGATCTTGTCGCGGCGCAGCTTGGTCAGCGCCTTGTCCTTCAGCGAGCCCAGCTCGGTCTCGCCGATCCGCACGGATCCGGAGGAGAAGGAGTCGAGGCCGGCCACGCAGTGCATCAGCGTGGACTTGCCCGAGCCGGAGGGGCCCATGATCGCGGTGAACTCGGCCTGCCGGAACTCGACGGAGACCCGGTCGAGGGCGACCACCTGGGTCTCGCCCTGTCCGTAGATCTTCGACAGATCCGTGGCGCGCGCGGCCACGGTGGTGGTCCGGCCGGCGACGGGTGTGGTGGTCACGGGAGGCTCTCCTCGAAAGGACGACGTGTGGAAGGGACGTCTCCCATCGTGGTTGCCGGATCTGCCGGTGTAGTCAGCCGCTGTTCCGGTTCCGGGGGCAGACTCGGGAGGGACCCGGGGTCCTTGAGTCATACCTGGGGATGACGGTCACCCCCGAGAAGGTCCGTCGAAGGGACTCGTCGCCCGGCCCGCGCGAGCGCCGCGTCGAGAACGATGAAGCGCCCGCGCCGGGAACGCGGAAGCGCCCTGCGTCGAGAACGCGGAAGCGCTTGCGTCAAGAACCGGTGGGGCACCCTCGTTCGGGCGGTGAAATTCCGTCATTCCGCATACGCCCCCGGATCTTGCACGCAAGGCTATTGGCATGTGCGGATGGCCCGTTCCAGTGGCTGATGCACCCTCAGGCATCAATAAAATAAGACAACATCGGTACACCGCCCCGCTGTTCGAGGGAAGCATCCCGATAGGCTCGGAACCTCGACGCGGAGCCCATGGCCTGCCCGGATGGTGGAATGCAGACACGGCGAGCTTAAACCTCGCTGCCCCTTCGCGGGCGTGCCGGTTCAAGTCCGGCTCCGGGCACCTCCATGCCCACGCGTCGACATCCGACGCGTGGGCGCTCACCCTTTCGGGGGCATTTTCAGCGTCAATCCTTATTGACGTTGGTGTCAACCCTTGAAGAGTCGGTCGGACCCAGCGGCAGACCTAGTACCAGCCGGTGCAGACGATCGCCGTGCCGTCGCCGGAGTCGCCGCAGGCCCGCATCAGCTTGCCGTTCGAGTCACGCCAGGCCTCGGTGTGCACGCTGGTGCCGGCGTCGACCCGCCGGATGCCCAGCTGCGGCTCCCAGGTGCGGCCGCCGTCGCTGCTGCGGTCCACCCAGACGTGCATGCCGACGAAGCCGTTGGTGACCCGGCCCCAGGCGCAGGTGTTGGTCCCGGAGCCGTTGTACCGCAGCTCGAAGAGCTGGCCCCTGGCGCCGGTCGCCGAACGGGCGGTCCCGGTCACCACGTTGGTGTTGCAGCCGTCCGCGGCGCTGGCGGTGGTGCCGGCGCCGGACATGGCGAGCAGTCCGGTGGTCATCGCCAGCGCCGAGACCGTGGCCGCGACCTTCTTGTTCACGCGCATTCTCTGGTGTTCCCCCTTGCGAGCCCTGAGGCTCATGTGGTCGATGACCGAAGTCTCGACCGGGGGAGCGGGGTGCGGCCATGCCGGACAACAGAGGTTGACGTGCCCGTGAAACGCCTGCTAGCGCCGCCCGCATCCCTGCTCGGCGCCCACGTCACCCCTGCTCGACGCCCGCGTCAGCCCTTGTAGACGGTCAGTACCGCACCGCCCATCTCCACCCGGCGCCCCGCCCGCAGCCCGTCCCGCCGCAGCGTGCGCAGGCAGGTGTGGAAGAGGGCCAGTTCGTCCGTGTCCAGGATGGCCGCGGCGAGGTCCACGAGTTCGGCGACCGACTCCTCGGTGAGCTCGTCGGGCAGTTCGCCGGAGAGCAGGACGACCGACTCGCCCGCGGGACCGCGGACCACGGCCGTGGCCGGTCCGCCGTGCACGAACAACACATTTCCCCCCGGACAGGCGCTGGCGCCCGGGGCCGTGCGGCTCTCGCTCCTCGGGCAGGACGAGAGACTAGCGGGGGATCTCGGTGGTTTCGGGCGCAGTTGAATTCTTTTTCCGACTTGACGGAAGTGGCACCCACCTCGGTCGTCGGACGGCGCCGCAGGCTCCGGGAGCGGTCACTTCTCCGGTGCGCGGGGGGTGGAGCGGTCCAGCAGGGACTCGACGAGGGCGGCCACATGGCGGCGGTCGTCGGCCGACAGCTGCTGGACGCTGGCGATGAGCAGGTCGACCTCGGGGTCGGCGGTGTCGGCGGCCGTGCCGGTGGCGTCCGAGCCGGCCGGTGGGCCGTACACATGGATTCCGCAGGCCTCGGCGGCGGCGCGGCGGACGGTGTCCAACGGCAGTTCCAGGCCCTTGGACAGGCCTTCCAGGGTGGTCGACTGGGGCATGCGCACGACGCGTTCGGTGGTGGCCAGGTGGTGGACGGTGGAGCGCGGGACGCCACCGCGGCGCGCCACGTCGCCGTAGGACCAGCCTCTTCGGTCGAGGCGCTCGCGGATCAACTGCTGCAGTGCGTTGGCCACTGGTGCGTCACTTCCTGCTTGCCGCTCACTGGATCCGTGCATGTCGGAGGCGATTCTACGGGCGGGTGTGCGGGCCGCCGAAAGAGTGATTCCCCGAACGGGTTGCGGAGCGTGTCCCCGAGGGCCTAGTGTCCAATCTCGTTGGACAGCACGTCCGACCAGATTGGACAGAGTCCGGGGGGAACCTGACTCCGTCCGATCGGAACTGCCCATCCCTGAGGGGGAACTGATCATGATGGACGCCCACGAGCTCGATGCCGAGTCCGCCGAGCTGCTGCCGGGCCGCGAGGCCCTCGGAAAGCTGAAGTTCAGCTTCAACCGGACGACGAACGTCACCAAGCACGTCGCCAACATCGAGGCGGCCAACCAGTCCGCCGCCCTCAACGACCACTCCTCGTGGTCGGCGGCCGACTCCGGCGCCGCGCAGAACATCAGCGTCAAGCAGTAGCGCTCGCGCTCCACCTCGAACAGAACCCGACATCCACCGACATCCCGAGAGGACATCCATCATGAGCATGGACATGCACGAGCTCGACACCGAGTCCGCGGAGCTGCTGCCGGGCCGTGAGGCGCTGGGCAAGCTGAAGTTCAGCTTCAACCGCACCACGAACGTGACCAAGCACGTCGCCAACATCTCGGCGGCCAACGAGTCGCTGGCCGTCAACGACCACTCCGCGTACTCGGTGGCCTCGTCCTCGGCCGCGCAGAACATCACCGTCACTCAGTAGCGGTACGGCCACGGGGGCGGACCGCACGTTGCCTGCGAGGCGGTCCGCCCCCGTGGCGCTTTGACCGGGGGGAACCCGCCGCATCCGGGGGGAGGCGGCGCGGACTTGGGGGGAGAACCACAATGACGGTGCTCGGAGACGGGCCCACGGCGCTGTACGGCACCGGGCCCGTGCCCGGCCCGGGCGGCCGCCCGGTGACCTATGAACAGGTCGCCACGGGCAGCGTGCCGGTCGTCGGACAGCCACAGCCGCTGGTACCGCGGCTGAGCGCGGGGTTGCAGCTGCACGGCGAGTACCAGGGCTCGGGTTTCACCGAGCCCAAGTACATCGCCCGTCGGGGGGACGGGCAGGTCGTGCAGCTGTCCCGGCTGCTGTATCTGGTGGCGTCGAGCGTGGACGGCGTCCGCGACATCGAGACGATCGCCTACCGGGTCAGCGCGCGCTTCGGCCGCGAGGTCAGCGGCGAGAACGTCCGCTACCTGGTGGAGAAGAAGCTCGAACCGCTGGGCGTGACGGTCCCCGACGGCCAGGAGGACGACGAGGTCGACGCCCCGCGCTCCGACCTGCTGCTCGCCCTCAAGGGCCACCGGGTGATCTTCAACGAGCGGCGTACGGCGGCCATCGCGAGCGTCTTCACCTGGCTGCACCGGCCGCCGGTCGTCGCGGTCGTGCTGCTGGCGGCCGTCGCCATGGACGTATGGCTGTTCGGCTTCTTCGGCGCGATCGAGCCGGTGCTCGAAGTCCTCGACCAGCCGGTCCTCATCCTGGTCGTCTTCGTGCTCACCGTGGCCTCGCTCGTCTTCCACGAGTTCGGCCACGCCTCAGCCTGCCGGTACGGGGGTGCCCGGCCCGGGTGCATCGGGTGCGGGCTGTTCCTGATCTGGCCGTCGATGTACACCGACGTCACCGACGTCTACCGGATCGGGCGGGCCGGCCGGCTCCGCACCGACCTGGGCGGGGTGTACTTCAACGTCGTCTTCATGCTCGCCATGGCCGGGGCGTACTTCGCGACCGGCCAGCCGTTCTTTCTCGCGGCCGTGTACTTAGGCCACTTCGAGGTCCTGGAGCAGCTGATCCCGGCCATCCGGCTGGACGGCTACTACATCCTGGGCGACCTCGCCGGGGTGCCCGACCTCTTCGGGAAGATCAAGCCGATCCTGCTGAGCCTGCTGCCGGGCGCCAAGGGGAGGGCGGCCCGCAAGGAGGTCGCCGGGCTGAAGAAGTCGACGCGGCGCATCGTCTCCACCTGGGTGCTGACGATGGTGCCGCTGCTCGTCGGCGAGATGGGGTACGCGCTGTGGAACCTGCCGCGGATCCTCGCCACGATGACGCGGTCGCTTACCGAGCAACTCGTGGGCACCGGTTCGGCGTACGCCGACGGGAAGTTCGTGGAGGCGCTCGTCGGGACGCTCGGCTGCCTCATGCTGCTGTTCCCGATGGCCGGAATCGTCTATCTGTCCGTGAAGATGGGCGGCCGGCTGGTCCGCACCGCGAAGAAGTCCACGGCCGGCCGCCCGCGCCTGCGCATCGCCGTCTGCGCACTGGCGCTGGCCGGCCTCGCGGGCCTCAGCTACGCGTGGACCTCGGGGATCGCACCCCAGCCGCTGCCCAAGCGTCCGCCCATCGCGCCGATCCTGCAGCCCGGGGTGTCGACGCAGGAACCCGAGCCCCGCAACGCCTCGACCTCCGACGGAAGCGCTTCGAACGGCCCCTCGGACAGCACCGGTTCGGCATCCCCGTCGACACCGGGCGCGAGCGCGGGCCCGGGCGCAGACCCGTCGCCGGGCGCGTCCGGCAGTACGACGGCCTCGACGTCCGGCTCCCCGTCCGCACCGGCGTCGGCCCAGCCGTCCGGCAAGGCCTCCCAGAACCCGGTGGCCCCCAGCCCGGACCCGAGCCAGGGCGACCCGGAACCGTCGTCCCCGGGATCGGGAGGCGAACCCTCCACCCCCGAACCCACCCCGACCCCCTCGGAAAGCGTCCAGCCCACCCCGTCCGACACCCCCTCGACCCCACCGTCCAGCGACCCACCGGCGTCCTGAGGGACCGTCAAGCAGCGCCAGGGACACGGCCGATGGACCGACGACGACGGAACTCCGCCCGTGCGGCGGGCTGTTGCCGGACCGCGGGTCCGCAAGTCCGCAGGCCCGCGTGCCCGCCGGCCCGGTCGAGAGGGTGACGGCTCCCCCCTCGTGGACACGGCAAGTCGCCTGTCCGGCAGGCGAGTTGCGGGGCTGGTTCTGGTCCCGGGTGCGAGACGCGTGCCCGGAAGTCCGTACGGACGATTCATTCAGCGAGGAGATGCCTTGAGCAGCCATCGAAAAACCCGTACCCCAAGTCCACTCACCCGGCGTGCCGTCCGGTTCGGGCTGTTCGCCGCCGGAGTCGCCGGCGCGGCGACCGCGGTGCCGGCGCAGGCCGCGACCGGGACGACGCACTTCGCGTTCGCCGAGGACCATGTGTTCTCGCAGGCCAACCGGGCCCACCACACCCAGGCGAAGGACTCCTTCACCGTGCGGCAGTTCGGCACGACGAAGACCGCCGCCGTGCGCAACCAGGCCAACGCGGCCTCGGTGGGCTGTTCCGTCGACGACCACTGCCGCTCGGTGGCGCTGTCCTTCCAGATCGTCACCGTCGCCGGTGAGCAGACGCGGCTGAACGCCGTGAACCTCAGCGACGCCGCCAACAAGAGCTGCACCGGCTGCCAGACCCTGGCCGGCGCCTACCAGTTCGTGGTCTCCACGCCCAAGGCGTTCACGCTCGACGGCGGCTCCAAGCGCCAACTCGCCGACATCCACCGCCGGTTGGACGCGCTGACCCGGTCCGGGCTGCCCGCCACCGACCTGAAGACCCAGGCCGACGCCCTGGCCACAGAGGTCACCGGCGTCCTCCAGAATGCCGTCGCGCACGCCCCGAAGGGCGAGGAGAAGCCCGACGTCACCATGCACCGCCACCTGGACGGCTGGCCGGGTCGCTGACCGCACCGCCGCCGTCCGGCCGAGCCGGTCGCCCTGCCCGAGACCGCCCCTTCGCGGACAGGACGACCGGCCACGGCCGGGTCCGCCGGCGGTGGCGCGGACCGTTGACATCGGGAAGGCCTCGGCACAGACTTGGACGGATGAAGTGAATAAAACTTCACTGTACGAACATCCGTGCATTCGTCGGCCGCACAGAGCCCCGCCCGAAGGGAACGCCCGATGCGTACCACCGTCGGCATCATCGGAGCCGGCCCCGCCGGTCTCCTCCTCGCCCGCCTGCTGCACCGCGCCGGCATCGACTCGGTCGTCCTGGAGAGCCGTGACCGCGCCTACGTCGAGCAGCGCCAGCGCGCCGGGATCCTGGAGCAGGGCACGGTGGACGTGCTGCGCGCGGCCGGCGCGGGCGAGCGCATGGACCGCGAAGGGCTGCGCCACGACGGCATTGAGCTGCGGTACGCGAAACAACGCCACCGCGTCGACTTCCCCGGCCTCACCGGCGGCCGGTCCGTCACCGTCTACGCCCAGACCGAGGTCTGCAAGGACCTCATCGCCCTCCAGCTCAAGGAGGGCGGCCCGCTGCTGTTCGGGGCGGAGGCGCTGAGTGTCGAGGGGGCCGAGGGCGAGCGGCCGCTCGTCGTGTTCCGGTACGAGGGGCGCGAGGACGTCCTCGACTGCGACTACGTCGTCGGCTGCGACGGCTCCTGGGGCGTGGCCCGCAAGGCGATCCCCGCCGAACTGACCCGCGTCTTCGAGCGGACGTACCCCTTCGGCTGGCTCGGCATCCTCGCCGACGTACCGCCCTCGCACGACGAGCTCGTCTACGCCCGCCACGACCGCGGCTTCGCCCTCCTCTCCATGCGCTCCCCCTCCGTCTCCCGCCTCTACCTCCAGGTCCCCGAGGCCACGGACGCCGAGGCGTGGAGCGACGACGAGATCTGGGCGGAACTGGAGCGCCGCTTCGAGACCGCCGACGACTGGCGCCTGGAGCGCGGCCCGATCACCCAGAAGTCGGTGACCCCCATGCGGTCCCACGTCCACGAGCCGATGCGGTACGGCCGCCTCTTCCTCGCCGGTGACGCGGCGCACATCGTGCCGCCGACCGGCGCCAAGGGGCTGAACCTGGCCGTCGGTGACGTGGTGACCTTCGCGAGGGCACTGACGTACAAGAAGGAGACCGGTTCCGAGGAGCTCCTCGACGGCTACTCGGAGACCTGCCTGCGGCGCGTGTGGCAGGCCGAGCGGTTCTCGTACGACATGACGACCATGCTGCACCGAGCCCCCGACGCCACTCCCTTCGAGGACCGGCTGCAGCTGGCGCGGCTGGAGCGGATCGTGTCATCCCGTGCCGCCGAGACCGACCTGGCCGAGGGATACACGGGCTTCCCCCTATAACTTCTCTGTCCCAGGTCTGTCATGATCGGGCCTCCCGTGGTGGCGGGAATCACCCGGCCACGTAGCGTGTTGCGCAGCACGACGAGGGAAAGATCCTCCCCAAGCAGTAGGGTCAATCCTTTGCCTACCTATTACTCTTGAGCCAAGGCCCACGAAGGTGGCCATGGAGGAGTGAAATGAGGAGCAGAAACCCGGTCTTCTCGCGACGGGGGTTCAGCCGCGACAACGGCTACGCGGGCTTCAACGCCTCGCCGCAGGCCGGGGGTCCCGCTGTCGGCACGCAGGCCAACCCGTACGCGCAGGGGAACCCCTACGCGAACAACCCGTACGCCCAGACTGACCTGCAGAACGGCGCGCCGCCGCAGGCACCGGCCACCACCGGCCGGATGACCATGGACGACGTCGTCCTGCGCACGGCGTCCACGCTCGGCACCCTGGTCGTGACGGCCGCCCTGGCCTGGGCGCTGCTCCCGGTCGACGACGCCAACATCAACCGGTCCTACGGGATCGGCATCGGCGCCGCGCTGATCGGCATGGTGCTGGCGTTCGTCCAGTCCTTCAAGCGCAAGGCCTCGCCCGCGCTGATCCTGTCGTACGCGGCGTTCGAGGGCGTGTTCCTCGGTGTCGTCTCCAGCGTCGTCGACAACCGCATCGCGAGCGGCGCGGCCATGCAGGCCGTGATCGGCACGATGGCGGTGTTCGCCGGTGTCCTGATCGCCTACCGGGCGGGCTGGATCCGGGTCAACCGCCGCTTCTACGGCTTCGTGATGGCGGCCGCGCTCGGCTTCGTCCTGCTGATGATGGTGAACCTGCTGTTCGCCGTCTTCGGCGGCGGTGACGGCCTCGGCTTCCGCAGCGGTCCGCTCGGCATCGTCTTCGGTGTCATCGGCATCCTGCTCGGCGCGTGCTTCCTCGCGCTGGACTTCAAGCAGGTCGAGGACGGCATCGCGTACGGCGCCCCGAAGGAAGAAGCCTGGCTCGCCGCGTTCGGTCTCACGCTGACGCTGGTGTGGATCTACCTCGAGTTCCTGCGGCTGATCGCGATTCTCAACAGCAACGATTAGTCGCCGACCGTCGTGCGGTAGTCACGCCACAGGTCGCAGCAAAGGGCCCCGGGTTCGCTCCCGGGGCCCTTTGGCGTGGTCCAGGTGCGCGCCTAGAGGAATTTGCGCGCGGCCCTCCTCAGGTCGTACTCGTGGATGAGCGCCTTCGCGTGGCCGTACGCGAGGTTGTGTTCGTGGCGGAGCCAGCTGACCTTTTCCTCGAAGCGGAAGAGGGCGGGGCCTTCGTCGACGGTGCGGAGCCAGTCGGACACTTCACGACCGGTGCAGTGAGGGATGCGGGCGAGCATGTTGCGGTGGGTCTCCTGGGAGAACACTTGGGACATCGGCGCCTCCGGACGCAAAGGGGATGTAAGCCGGTCCTTCACGTCACCGTGCCTGAGCGTTGGCGTGTTGGCAACAGTGCGGCGCCGCGTACGCTCGGTCCCGTGGTTGATACGACGCCTTTGACGCGAGCCGTGGATCACTTCGCCGACCGTCTGCGGGCGGCTCCGCAGAGCCGGCTGCAGAGGAGCGGTGCGGCGGAGGCGCTGGCGCTGGCCAGGGAGTTGGCACTGCGTGCCCAGCGTCTTGAGGATCCGTCCTGTGTTCCTCGGGAGATGCCTGACGCGGGGATGTTCGCCGCTGCTGACCAAATCACCGTTGCCGTGCATGATTTGGCCCTCGTGCTTTCGGACGAGGGCCAGGTTGAGGAAGCGGTGCGGCTGGTTGAGGAAGCGCAGAAGCGGGCGGGGGTCTGAGGTGCGTTGGCGGGTGCGACGCCGTCGTGGCTTGTCGCGCAGTTCCCCGCGCCCCTAAAGGGACGCTATGACCCTGTCCGCCAGGATGTAGACGTTTTCTTCGCCGCACGCGAACGTCAACGTGTACGCGCCCGAGACTCCCGAACCGCCCAGCAGGATGGGGGTTTCGCCGGTGCGGAGGGCCGCGGAGAGGCGTTCCGCCGTTTCGCGGTGGCCGGGGGTCATGCAGAGGGTGGTGCCGTCGGCGAAGACGTAGACGTCGAGGGTGCCGAGCGGGCCCGGGCGGACGTCGGCCAGTTCGACCTGGGACGCGGCCAGTTCCTCAAGCGTGGCGACCGTGCGTTCGTGGTCGTTCACCACCGGTGACTGGACCGGTACGAAGTCCGGGTGGGAGGGGTGGCGGCGGCGGGCCGCGGCCAGTTCGGGGGAGTCGCCCACGAAACCGTCCAGCGAGGTGCCGCCCGCGAACTCGTCCGCGTCGGCGCCGGCCTCGGTCACCGACTCCAGCGGCTCAAGGCCCACGAAGTCGCTCTGGCGGGGCAGGAACAGCTCGCTGTCCGGCAGCCCCAGCAGGGTCGGCGCATCGCCGTCACGGGCCTCCTGGGCGGCCCAGAAGGCACGCGCCTCCGCCAGTTCACGCTCGCGTTCCTCGGCGAGCGCCTCCGCGACGGCGGCGCGTATGTCGTCGGCCTCGGCCGAGAGGCGGGCGGCGGGCACGAATCCGCGCGCGGTGCTGTGCTCCGCGAGCTGGGTGTGCAGGACCGCGACCTCACGGCGCAGCACCAAGAGGGTGCGCAGCACGGCGACGCCCACGGCGCCGGTGGCGACCGTGGTGAGCAGCAAGGCGATCGGCATAGCGCTCACTGACGTACTCCCGGTTCAAAGTCGACCCCCGACTTCCTACATCAGCTTGAAGGGCGGACTAACCAGCTGTCAGTGCGTAACGTCACGAAACGGACAGGACTTTGGGCCTGGGGTTTGGTGCTGTAACGGCTCTGACCTGCGGAAAACCCTCCACTTGGGAGATAGGTCACATCCTGGGGGAGATTGGATCACAAAACGGCCCGGAGCCCGGCGAATTCCCGGACTCCGGGCCAGAGGCTCACCGTTGGTGCCTCGGCGACTACGGAGCGGTTCAGCTCAGGCGCTCGATGACCATCGCCATGCCCTGGCCGCCGCCGACGCACATCGTCTCCAGACCGAACTGCTTGTCGTGGAACTGGAGGGAGTTGATCAGTGTGCCGGTGATGCGGGCGCCGGTCATGCCGAAGGGGTGGCCGACGGCGATCGCGCCGCCGTTCACGTTCAGCTTCTCCAGCGGAATGTTCAGGTCGCGGTAGGAGGGGATCACCTGGGCGGCGAACGCCTCGTTGATCTCGACCAGGTCGATGTCGTCGATGGTGAGACCGGCGCGGCGCAGCGCCTGGGTGGACGCCTCGACCGGGCCGAGGCCCATGATCTCGGGGGACAGGCCCGAGACGCCGGTGGAGACGATGCGGGCGAGCGGGGTCAGACCGAGCTCGCGGGCCTTGGTGTCGCTCATGATGACGACCGCGGCGGCGCCGTCGTTGAGCGGGCAGCAGTTGCCGGCGGTGACGAAGCCGTCGGGGCGGAAGACCGGCTTCAGGCCCTGGACGCCCTCCAGGGTGACGCCGGCGCGCGGGCCGTCGTCCTTGCTGACGACCGTGCCGTCGGGGGTGGTGACCGGGGTGATCTCGCGCTCCCAGAAGCCGTTCTTGATGGCTTCCTCGGCGAGGTTCTGCGAACGGACCCCGAACTCGTCCATGTCCTGGCGGGTGACGCCCTTGAGACGGGCGAGGTTCTCGGCGGTCTGGCCCATCGCGATGTACGGGTCGGGGACGAGATCGTCCTCGCGCGGGTCGTGCCAGTCGGCGGCGCCGTGCTCGGCGACGTCGGCGGTGCGGGCCTCGGCCTCGGCGAACAGCGGGTTGTGCGTGTCCGGGAGGCTGTCGGAGTTGCCCTTGACGTAACGGGAGACCATCTCGACGCCCGCCGAGATGAAGACGTCGCCCTCGCCGGCCTTGATGGCGTGCAGGGCCATGCGGCTGGTCTGCAGCGACGAGGAACAGTAACGGGTGATCGTGCAGCCCGGCAGGTGGTCCATGCCCATCTGTACGGCGACGATCCGGCCGAGGTTGAAGCCCTGCTCGCCACCGGGGAGGCCGCAGCCGAGCATCAGGTCCTCGATGTCCTTCGGGTCCAGCTCGGGGACCTTGGCGAGGGCGGCCTGGATGATCGTGGCGGTGAGGTCGTCGGGCCGCAGGTCCTTGAGGGAGCCCTTGAAAGCGCGGCCGATGGGGGATCGGGCGGTCGAGACGATGACTGCTTCGGGCATCACGGCTCCATTGGCGGTTACGGGAAGCGGGCAGGGCTTCTTGAGAAGTTACCCGTACGTACGGTCGAGGTCACGGGTGTCGCGGTGTGACCCCGACCGCAGTTTCCAAGCGCTTGCTTTGGCCTCCGGCGGTTCAGCCGAAATGAGTGCAGCTCGGCGGGGGCGCGCGTCCTGGGGGCTGCGCCCCCAGACCCCCGTCGGCCCAAGGGCCTCGTCCTCAAACGCCGGACGGGCTGGAAGACGGTGAAGTCGGCTTCGAAGGCGCCGTCGCATCCGGCTCGTGCACCCGCCGCCTCTTGCGCCGCTTCAGCAGTGCCCACGGACCCCGCGGACCCGTCGGCATCGCCGCCGTGACCTCCGTACCGGCCTCCGACGCTGCCTCCGCGGCTGCGCGGGCCACCGGCAGGAAGCCCTCGCGGCGGGAGACGTCCGGGCGGTCCTCCTCGGCCGGCCACAGGCCCAGGGCCGCGCAGACCGTCGGGAGGACGGCCATCGCGGCGGTGGCGTAGCCCTCGGCGGAGGGGTGGTAGTGGTCGGGGCCGAACAGTTCGCGCGGGTTCGCCTCGAACTCGGGGCCCAGCAGGTCGCCGAGCGACACCGTGCGCCCGCCCTGCTCGACCGTGCCGATGGTCTGCGCCGCCGCCAGCTGGCGGGAGGCGCGGCGGGCCAGCCAGCGCAGGGGCTGCTGGACCTGCTCCACCGTCCCGAGGTCGGGACAGGTGCCGACGACCACCTCGGCACCGGCCGTGCGCAGCCGGCGTACCGCCGACGAGAGATGGCGGACCGAGCGGGTGGCCGGCATGTGGTGCGTGACGTCGTTCGCGCCGATCATGATCACGCAGACGTCCGGCACCCGGGTCGGATCGGCCAGCACCAGTGCGACCTGGCGGTCCAGGTCGTCGGAGGTCGCGCCGGGCAGGGCCACGTTGTGCAGGGTCACCTGGCGCTCGGCCACCGCGGCGAGGCCCGAGGCGAGCAGCGCGCCCGGGGTCTGCCCAGCCCGGTGCACGCCCTGGCCCGCGGCCGTGGAGTCACCCAGCATGGTCAGGCGCAGCGGCGGTTCGTCGGGGACCGTGTACGCCGTTCCGTACCGGCCGTCCGCCACCGGGACGCGCCCGCTCGTGCCGTTGCCCACCTGCCGCTTGGCCATCTGCACCTCGGCCAGCAGCAGACCGACGGCGGCCGCGCCGGCCAGCCCGATCCCGCCACCGCCGTAGGCCGCGCCGGCCGCGATCCGCCGGGCCACCCGGGCCCTCGACATTCTCGTCATGCGTCGCCGCCACCTCCTCTTGGTCGTACACCCACTCCTTGCCCCGTACAGACGGTCCGCCAATCTCAACGGCGAGTGAACGCCCGCACGTCGTCAGCTGCGGGCCTTAGGCTGGCGGAACCAATAAAGACCAGTCCTTATGCAAGCAACCGGAGACAACGGTGCATTTCCACGACTCGATGATCAGCCTCGTCGGCAACACCCCGCTGCTGAGGCTCAACAGCGTGACCAAGGGCATCCAGGCGACCGTTCTGGCCAAGGTCGAGTACTTCAACCCGGGCGGCTCCGTGAAGGACCGCATCGCCCTGCGCATGATCGAGGCCGCGGAGAAGAGCGGGGAGCTGCAGCCCGGCGGCACCATCGTCGAGCCCACCAGCGGCAACACCGGCGTCGGGCTCGCCATCGTGGCCCAGCAGAAGGGGTACCACTGCATCTTCGTGTGCCCCGACAAGGTGTCCACCGACAAGATCAACGTCCTGCGCGCGTACGGCGCCGAGGTCGTCGTCTGCCCCACGGCCGTGGACCCCGAGCACCCCGACTCCTACTACAACGTCTCCGACCGGCTGGTCCGCGAGACGCCGGGCGCCTGGAAGCCGGACCAGTACTCCAACCCCAACAACCCGCTCTCCCACTACCACTCGACCGGCCCTGAGCTGTGGGAGCAGACCGACGGGCGGATCACCCACTTCGTCGCGGGCGTCGGCACCGGCGGCACCATCTCCGGCACCGGGCGCTATCTGAAGGACGCCAGCGAGGGCCGGGTGCAGGTCGTGGGCGCTGACCCGGAAGGATCCGTGTACTCCGGCGGCTCCGGGCGGCCGTATCTGGTCGAGGGTGTGGGTGAGGACTTCTGGCCGACCGCGTACGACCGGACCGTCGCCGACGAGATCGTCGCCGTGTCCGACAAGGACTCCTTCCAGATGACCCGCCGCCTCGCCAAGGAGGAGGGGCTGCTGGTCGGTGGCTCCTGCGGGATGGCCGTCGTGGCGGCGCTGCGGGTGGCCGAGCGGCTGGGCCCGGACGACGTCGTCGTCGTACTGCTGCCCGACAGTGGTCGCGGGTACCTCAGCAAGATCTTCAACGACGAGTGGATGGCCGACTACGGCTTCCTGGAGGACGAGGGCCCCAGCGCCCGCGTCGCCGACGTCCTCAGCGACAAGGAGCACGGCGCGATCCCCTCCCTCGTGCACATGCACCCCGAGGAGACCGTCGGCCAGGCCATCGAGGTGCTGCGCGAGTACGGCGTCTCGCAGATGCCGGTCGTCAAGCCGGGCGCCGGTCACCCGGACGTCATGGCCGCGGAGGTCGTGGGGTCCGTGGTCGAACGGGAGCTGCTGGACGCGCTGTTCAGCAAGCGGGCCTCGCTGGAGGACCCGCTGGAGAAGCACATGTCCGCTCCGCTGCCGCAGGTCGGCTCCGGTGAACCCGTCGGCGACCTGATGTCCGTGCTCGGCGACGCCGACGCGGCGATGGTCCTCTTCGACGGGCGGCCCACCG
>NZ_JBSFLV010000178.1:0-17528 GCF_053599215.1 Streptomyces sp. NPDC001002
TTTGAGGACGAGGCCGTTCAGGCCGAAGCGGGGGTCTGGGGGCGGCAGCCCCCAGGGATGGGACGGGTAGGGGCGGCGGGGGCGAGGAAGGCAGGTCTTAGCCGAGCCTCGACTCCAGTTCAGCCACGATCTCGTTCACGCCGATCGCCGTCTGGTCCCCCGACTCCATGTCCTTCAGCTGGACCACGCCCTCGGCGAGGTCACGCTCGCCGGCGACGATCGTGAAGCGCGCGCCACTGCGATTCGCGTTCTTCATCGCGCCCTTGAGGCCCTTGTGGCCGTAGGAGAAGTCCGCCGCGATCCCGACCTTGCGCAACTCCGTGACCTTGGCGAACAACAGCCGCCGAGCCTCGTCACCCAACGGCACCGCGAACACACTGGTCGTGGAGGGGAGTTCGAGCTCGACCCCCTCCGCCTCCAGGGCCAACACCGTGCGATCGACACCCAACGCCCAGCCCACGGAGGGCAACGCCGGGCCACCGATCATCTCCGACAGGCCGTCGTAACGACCGCCACCGCCCACCGCCGACTGGGAACCCAGCCCGTCGTGGACGAACTCGAAGGTCGTACGCGTGTAGTAGTCGAGGCCACGCACCAGCCGAGGGTCGTCCTCGAAGGCCACGCCCGCAGCCGTGATCAGCTCACGGACCTCCTCGTGGTACGCCTTGCAGGCGTCGCAGAGGTAGTCGCGAAGGAGCGGCGCGTCCGTCAACTGCTTCTGGACGTCGGGGCGTTTGTCGTCCAGGACGCGCAGGGGGTTGATGTCCGCCCGGCGGAGGGTCTCCTCGTCGAGGTCGAGGCCGCGCAGGAAGGTCTGCAGCGCCTCGCGGTAGACCGGACGGCATTCCTTGTCGCCCAGGCTGTTGAGGAGGATGCGGAACTCGCGCAGGCCGAGCGAGCGATACGCCTGGTCGGCCAGGATGATCAACTCGGCGTCGAGGGCCGGGTCCTCGGCTCCGATCGCCTCAGCGCCGACCTGCGAGAAGTGGCGGTAACGGCCCTTCTGGGGGCGCTCGTAGCGGTAGTACGAGCCCGAGTACCAGAGCTTGACGGGGAGGTTGCCCGCCTTGTGGAGGTTGGCCTCAAGTGCCGCGCGCAGTACGGAAGCCGTGCCCTCGGGGCGCAGGGCGAGCCGGGAGCCGCCCTTGGTCTCGAAGACGTACATCTCCTTGGTCACGATGTCGGTGGACTCGCCGACACCGCGCGCGAACAGCTCGACGTTCTCGAAGCCGGGGGTCTCGATGTAGCCGTAGCCGGAGTTGCGCAGCGGCGCGGCGATCGCCTCACGGACGGCCAGGTACTTGGCGCTGTCCGGCGGGATCAGGTCGTACGTGCCCTTGGGGGCCTGAAAGGTGCTCACGGGAGGTCTCTCGTCACATTCCTCGTCGGGGAGCGTCGGCGCTCCCGAGGCCGGCGGCCACCTGCCGCAGATACGGGTTGGTGGCGCGTTCCTGGCCGATGGTCGTGTATTCGTTGTGACCGGGCAGCACCACGGTGGCGTCGTCGAGCGGCAGGACCACGCGGGCCAGCGATTCGAGCATGTCGTCCATGGAGCCACCGGGGAAGTCGGTGCGTCCGATGGAGCCGGCGAACAGCAGGTCGCCCGAGAAGAAGACCGGCGGGATGTCCGCCGACTCGGGCATACCGAAGGTCACCGACCCCTTGGTATGGCCCGGCGCATGCGTGACGGACAGCTCAAGGCCCGCCAGGTCCAGCTTCGCGCCGTCGGTCAGCTCCTTGACGTCGTCCGGCTCCCCCACGGTCAGCTCGCCCATGAGCGGCATGCCGATGGTGCGGCCGATGCCCTTCTCGGGGTCGGCCATCATGTAGCGGTCCTCGGGGTGGATCCAGGCGGGTACGCCGTGCGCGCCGCAGACCGGGACGACCGAGGCCACGTGGTCGATGTGGCCGTGGGTCAGGACGACGGCGACGGGCTTGAGCCGATGCTTCTTCAGCGTCTCCTCGACTCCTGCGGTGGCCTGGTGGCCCGGGTCGATGATCACGCACTCCTCACCGGCGGCGGGGGCGACGAGAAAACAGTTCGTCCCCCAGGCCCCGGCGGGGAACCCGGCAATGAGCACGATCGTCCTTTGTTGTGTCGATACGGGTGCGCCTGGAAGAGGTGGCACCTGCCGTCAGAGCCTACCGGCGCTGCCGAATCCTCAGCGAACCCATATACGGTACGGGACACACGCAGGCGGTCGGCACAACAAGACGCACGCGTCCCAGTAGACGTACGAGACGCATGAGGAGAAAACCCCGTGGTCACCCAGGAACAGCGGAAGCGGCAGCTAGCCCGGGAGAAGTTCTTGCGGCAGCAGCAGCGGCGCACGGCCTCGCGGCGCAAGGCGCGCATGCGCAACTCGGTGATCGCGTCGGTGCTCGGCGTGATCCTGATCGGCAGCGTCGCCCTCTACACGACCGGGGTCCTGAAGGACGACGACAACAAGGCGAATGCGAGTTCGGAGACGACTCCCAGTGCCGCGGCGTCCAGCAAGGCACCGGCGGATCCGTGCGAGAAGGCGGCCGCGGGCTCGGTGAAGAAGCTGAGCTGGAAGAAGGAGCCGGCGGTCACCATCGACAAGTCGGCGAAGTACACGATGAACCTCGCGACGACGTGCGGTGACATAGGCATCGCGCTGAAGACGTCCGCGGCCCCGCACACGGTGAATTCCTTCGACTTCCTGGCGGGCAAGGGATTCTTCGACCACACGAAGTGCCACCGGCTCACCACCAACGGCATCTATGTGCTGCAGTGCGGCGACCCGACGGGCAGCGGCAGCGGCGGTCCCGGATACACCATTCCGGACGAGAACCTGAAGGACGCCTCCCTCAAGGGCGGCGTCTATCCCGCGGGCACCGTGGCGATGGCCAACACCGGTCAGAAGCACACCGGCGGCAGCCAGTTCTTCCTCGTCTTCCAGGACAGTCAGCTGCCGGCGAGCTACACGCCGTTCGGCACGATCTCCGAGTCCGGGATGAAGGTCCTGAAGAAAATCGCCGCCGCCGGAGAGAACACCGGACAGGGTGACGGAGCCCCGAATGCGACCGTTGTGATCAACAAGGCGACGGTCACGAAATCCTGATCCGGTCCTGATCCCATCCCGACCGCATCCCGCCCCGAGGTGCGAAACTTCGGTCGCGCGGGATGCGGACAGGCAACCCGCCGGTCGCCTATGTTGGCCGTGACGAAACTGTGGACGATGCCCGGGGGCGCTGACGCCCCACGCAGGCATCATGTGGAGGAGGCGCTGTGAGCAGCGACCCGTGGGGCCGCGTCGACGAGACGGGGACCGTGTACGTGCGTACGGCCGACGGCGAGCAGGTCGTCGGTTCCTGGCAGGCGGGCTCCCCTGAGGAGGCGCTGGCCTATTTCGAGCGCAAGTACGAGGGCTTGGTTGTCGAGATCGGCCTCCTCGAGAAGCGAGTGAAGACCACCGACCTGTCCGCCAAGGATGCTCAGGCCGCCATCGACCACATCCGCGAGCAGGTGGACGCCCACCACGCGGTGGGCGACCTGGCGGCGCTGCGGGTGCGGCTCGACAAGCTCGTAGAGACTGTCGAGTCGCGTCGTGAGGAGCGCAAGCAGCAGCGGGCGAAGCAGTCGGACGAGGCGCGCAACTCCAAGGAGGCGCTGGTCGCCGAGGCGGAGCAGCTCGCGCAGTCCGACCAGTGGCGGGCGGCCGGTGAGCGGCTGCGCGCGCTGGTGGACACCTGGAAGGGGCTCCCCCGCCTCGACCGCAAGTCGGACGACGAGCTGTGGCACCGCTTCTCGCACGCCCGGTCGGCCTTCTCCAAGCGCCGCAAGGCGCACTTCGCGTCGCTCGACGCGCAGCGCGAGGAGGCCCGCAAGACCAAGGAGCGGCTGGTCGCCGAGGCCGAGGGGCTGTCCGGTTCGACGGACTGGGGTCCCACGGCCGCGCGCTACCGCGAGCTGATGGCCGAGTGGAAGGCCGCGGGCCGCGCCCAGCGCGAGCACGAGGACGACCTGTGGAACCGCTTCCGCGGTGCCCAGGACGTCTTCTTCGCCGCCCGCAGCTCGGTCTTCGCCGAGCGGGACGCCGAGCAGACGGAGAACCTGAAGCTCAAGGAGGAGCTGGCCGAGGAGGCCGAGAAGATCCTCCCGATCACGGATCTGCGCGCGGCACGCGCCGCCTTCCGCTCGCTCAACGAGCGCTGGGAGGCCATCGGCCACGTGCCGCGTGACGCGCGGCCGAAGGTCGAGGGCCGGATGCACGCCGTCGAGCGGGCGATCCAGGAGTCCGAGGAGGCCGAGTGGCGCCGGACGAACCCGGAGGCACGCGCGCGTGCCGCGGGTCTGACCGGTCAGCTCCAGGCGGCCGTGGACAAGCTCCGCGGCCAGATCGAGCAGGCGCGCGCCCAGGGCAACGCGTCCAAGGCCGACAAGCTGGAGCGCGAGCTGGAGGGCCGCCAGGCCCTGCTGGACCAGGCACTGAAGGGCCTGCAGGAGTTCGGCGGCTGACGCAGCACCTCCTGCTCATCGGCCTCGTGCACGACGAAAGGGCTCCCGTACGTGACGTACGGGAGCCCTTTCGTGTTGCTGTGTACCTGCTGCTACGACCTGCTGCGCGCCGACGTCACCCGGTAGACGTCGTAGACGCCCTCCACGCCCCGGACCGCCTTCAGGACGTGGCCGAGGTGCTTGGGGTCGCCCATCTCGAAGGTGAAGCGGGAGGTGGCGACGCGGTCGCGGGAGGTCTGCACGGCCGCGGAGAGGATGTTGACGTGCTGGTCGGACAGGACGCGGGTGACGTCCGACAGAAGCCGGGAGCGGTCCAGGGCCTCGACCTGGATGGCGACCAGGAAGACCGAGGACTGGGTGGGCGCCCACTCGACTTCGAGGATGCGCTCGGGCTCGCGGGACAGTGACTCCACGTTGACGCAGTCGCTGCGGTGAACCGATACGCCACTACCCCGCGTGACGAAACCGATGATCGGGTCGCCGGGTACCGGAGTACAACAGCGGGCCAGCTTGACCCACACGTCCTCGACGCCCTTGACGATGACGCCCGGGTCGGCGTTGGAACGGCGTTTGCGGCTGCGGCTCCTGGTCGGCGGGACCGACTCGTCGATCTCCTCGGTCGCGGCCTCCTCGCCGCCGAGCGCCGAGACGAGCTTCTGCACGACGTTCTGCGCCGAGACATGACCCTCGCCGATCGCCGCGTACAGCGCGGAGATGTCCGGGTACCGCATCTCGTGCGCCAGCGTGACCAGGGAGTCGCCGGTCAGGATGCGCTGGATCGGCAGGTTCTGCTTGCGCATCGCGCGGACGATGGCGTCCTTGCCCTGCTCGATCGCCTCGTCGCGGCGCTCCTTGGAGAACCAGGCCCGGATCTTGTTGCGGGCACGCGGCGACTTGACGAAGCCGAGCCAGTCCCGGGAGGGACCCGCGCCGGCCGCCTTGGAGGTGAAGACCTCCACCAAGTCGCCGTTGTCCAGGGTGGATTCGAGGGGTACGAGTCTTCCGTTGACCCGTGCTCCTATGGTCCGGTGGCCGACCTCCGTGTGGACCGCGTACGAGAAGTCCACCGGGGTGGAGCCGGCCGGCAGCGCTATCACGTCGCCCTTGGGCGTGAAGACGAAGACCTCGTTGCGGGACAGGTCGAAGCGCAGGGACTCCAGGAACTCCCCGGGGTCCTCGGTCTCCTTCTGCCAGTCGAGCAACTGGCGCAGCCACGCCATGTCGTTGAGGTGGTCCTCCTTGCCGGTGCTCTTGGGCGCGTCCGAACGCACCTTGGAGGCACCGGCGACGGCCTCCTGCTTGTACTTCCAGTGCGCGGCGATGCCGTACTCGGCACGGCGGTGCATGTCGAACGTACGGATCTGGAGCTCAACGGGCTTGCCGTTGGGGCCGATCACCGTGGTGTGCAGCGACTGGTACATGTTGAACTTGGGCATCGCGATGTAGTCCTTGAACCGGCCGGGGACCGGGTTCCATCGCGCGTGCACGGTGCCGAGGGCGGCGTAACAGTCCCTCACCGTGTCGACAAGGACACGAATACCCACCAGGTCGTAGATCTCCGCGAAGTCGCGACCGCGGACGATCATCTTCTGGTAGACGCTGTAGTAGTGCTTCGGCCGGCCCGTGACGGTCGCCTTGATCCGTGCGGCGCGCAGATCCTGCTGCACCTCGTCGGTCACTATGGCCAGGTACTCGTCACGCTTCGGCGCCCGCTCGGCCACCAGACGCACGATCTCGTCGTACATCTTGGGGTAGAGGATCGCGAAGGCGAGATCCTCCAGCTCCCACTTGATGGTGTTCATGCCCAGGCGATGGGCGAGCGGCGCGTAGATCTCCAGCGTCTCGCGCGCCTTCTTCTCCTGCTTCTCGCGCTTGAGGTAGCGCATGGTGCGCATGTTGTGCAGCCGGTCGGCGAGCTTGATGACCAGGACGCGCGGGTCCTTGGCCATGGCCACGACCATCTTGCGTACGGTCTCGGCCTGCGCGGCTTCGCCGAACTTGACCTTGTCCAGCTTGGTGACGCCGTCGACGAGCAGCGCGACGGAGTCGCCGAAGTCGCGGCGCAGCTGGTCGAGGCCGTACTCGGTGTCCTCGACGGTGTCGTGCAGCAGCCCTGCCATCAGGGTGGCCGGATCCATGCCCAGCTCGGCGAGGATCGTCGTCACGGCGAGCGGGTGCGTGATGTACGGGTCGCCGCTCTTGCGCTTCTGGCCGCGGTGCCAGCGTTCGGCGACCTGGTAGGCCTTCTCGATCTGGCGGAGCGTCGCGGTCTCGATCTTCGGGTCGTTGCTGCGCACTATCCGCAGCAGCGGCTCCAGGACCGGGTTGTACGGGTTGGAGCGCTGCACTCCGAGGCGGGCGAGGCGGGCACGGACGCGGTTGGAGGAGCCGGAACGGGCGGGCTGGCCGGTGTTCGGACGGACCGCGGGCGCGGCCGACGGCGTTGCCTCGGCCGAGGTGGGCTCGGGTGCGGGGGGCGGCTTGGGGCGCGACTGCTCGGCCGACTTGTCCACGGGGCCGGACTGGGCGTGCTCGACCGTCCCGCGGGAGTCGTTCTTCGCGTGCGGCTCCGTCGGCGCAGGCTTGGCCGCGGCTGCCGAGGCGGACTCGGGCTTGGCGGCGGTCAGGTGTTGGGCCTCGTCTGGCAAGAGGACTCCTCGTGCGCGATCCGGGTCCCCCGGTCAGGCTCCGGAGACCCCATGGTAGCGATCCTGCGCCCCAGGATCGCCTTCAGCCCGATGTGAGGGCCGTCTACCCCTGAAACACGAGGGGCTCCCGCCGGATTCCGGAGGGGTGGCTTCGGGGTGATCGAGGGGTGTCTTGGGGGTGGCTGTGGGGGTGTGCGGGTTTGCCGGGGGGGGCGTGGAGGTGGCTCGGGGCGGGGGTGCGTGGCGGGGGCCGGTCAGGGGGAGCGACTGTACGCCTGTGCATCAGGTCAGGACCGAGCGCACGGGGCGGGCGAGAGGGCGCGCGCACGGCGAGGGCGCGGGTGGGTGTGGCCGCCGAGCGCGAGCGTGCGCCGCGTCTGGGAGGCGTCTCCGCCTCGGATCTACCGCCCTGGACAGACAGTCCCGCCGCCGCGCGCCGACATGCGAACGGCCGTTCCGGTGGGACCGGGACGGCCGTTCTTGGCGTTGCCAGTACTGCTGGTGTTGCTGGGGTCAGACGACCAGGAGTGTGTCCAGTGGGGCGCCTTCGAGGGCCGGTTCCAGGCGGGAGCGGCCGTTCAGGAAGCCGAGTTCCATCAGGACCGCCAGGCCCGCGATCTCGGCGCCCGCGCGGCGGATGAGCCGGATCGAGGCCTCGGCGGTGCCGCCGGTGGCGAGGACGTCGTCGACGATCAGGATGCGGTCGCCGGCGCTCAGATCCTCCGCGTGCACCTCGATCTCGGCCGAGCCGTACTCCAGCTCGTACGCCTGCGCGAGGGTCGCTCCGGGGAGCTTGCCCGCCTTGCGTACGGGGATGAAGCCGAGGCCGGCCCGGACGGCGACCGGAGCGCCCAGGATGAACCCGCGGGCCTCCAGGCCGACGACCTTGGTCGCGCCGACGCGCTCCGCGATCTCGGCCAGCGCGTCGGTGAGCGCCGTGAAGGCCGCCGGGTCCGCCAGGAGCGGGGTGATGTCCTTGAACAGCACGCCCGGCTCCGGGTAGTCCGGCACATCGCGGATGCGGCTGAGCAGCAGCTCCTGGATGTCGGTCATCGGCGCTTCCCGGACGGCCGGCCCCGGCCGCGGTTACGGGAGGCGGGCTGGTTGCGCGGCCCGACGACCGCGTGCGCGGCGTCCTCCGGCTCGTCGTCGTACGCCGGGTCCGCGTCGTCGTGCGACTGGGCCTGCTCCCCCTCGGCGGCGGCCTGCGCCCGCTTGGCGAGGACGCGCTTCTTGAGCGCCTTCATCTGCGGCTCCGCCTCCTTGAGGTCGGCGACGAGCGGCGTGGCGATGAAGATCGAGGAATACGCACCGGCCGCGAGGCCGACGAACAGCGACAGCGAGATGTCGTTCAGCATGCCCGCGCCGAGGAAGGCGCCACCGATGAACAGCAGGGCCCCGACCGGCAGCAGCGCCACCACGGTCGTGTTGATGGACCGCATCAGGGTGCTGTTGATCGAGCGGTTGGCCACATCGCTGTAGGTCCAGCGGGTCTGCTTGGTGATGTCCTTCGTCTGCTCCTTGAGGCTGTCGAAGACGACGACCGTGTCGTAGAGCGAGTAACCGAGGATGGTCAGCAGACCGATCACCGTACCCGGCGTGACCTCGAAGCCCACGAGGGCGTAGATGCCGGTGGTGATGGTGATGTCGTGGATCAGGGCGACCAGGGCCGCCAAGGCCATTCGCCACTCGAAGGCGATCGCCAGATAGATCACGACCAGCACCATGAAGATCGCCAGGCCCTCCCAGGCCTTGTTGGCGACCTGGTCACCCCAGCTGGGTCCGACCAGGTCCGCGGCGATGTTCTCGGAAGGGACCTTGAGGTCCTTGGACAGCTGGGTCTTGATGCCGTCGGACTTGTCGGTGTCGATGCCGGCGATCTGGATGCGCAGGCTGCCGTCGCCGAGCTTCTGCACGATCGCGTCGTGACCGGAGGCGTCCTCGGCGTAGGTCTCCGCCTGATTCACCGAGACGGTCATGTGCTTGGGCGTCGTGAAGACCGCGCCGCCCTGGAACTCGATGCCCATGTTCAGGCCGCGCACCGCCAGGCCGAGGATGGCCGTGATGGTGATCAGGATCGAGATGCCGTACCAGATCTTGCGGTTGCCGACGAAGTCGTAACCGACCTCGCCGCGGTGCAGTCGGGCGCCGAGGCTGCCGAGTTTCGACATCTCACGCCTCCTTCGGGTCGACGGGGGCGTGGGGACGGCGGGTGCGGCGCAGCGGCGCCTTGGCTCCCAGGGCCTTCGGGTCGAGGCCGGACCACTTGTGGCCGCTCGCGAAGAACTTCCGGCGGGCCAGGAGCGTCATCAGCGGCTTGGTGAAGAGGAAGACGACGACCACGTCGAGCACGGTGGTCAGACCGAGCGTGAACGCGAAGCCCTGGACCTTGCCGACCGTGACGATGAACAGCACCGCGGCGGCGAGGAACGACACGAAGTCGGAGACCAGGATGGTGCGCCGGGCCCGCGGCCAGGCCCGCTCCACCGCGGGACGCAGCGTACGTCCCTCGCGGATCTCGTCTCTGATGCGTTCGAAGAACACGATGAACGAGTCGGCCGTGATACCGATCGCGACGATCGCACCGCAGACGGCCGGCAGGTTCAGCGCGAAGCCGATGGCCGGGCCGAGCAGCGCCATGATCACGTAGGTGAGGATCGCGGAGACCAGCAGCGACGGGATGGCGATGACCGAGAGGCCGCGGTAGAAGATCAGCAGGTAGATCACGACCAGCGCGAGGCCGATCGCGCCCGCGATCAGACCGGCGTGCAGCTGCTCACCGCCGAGGGCCGCGGTCACCGTGGTGACGCTGTCCTCCTTGAAGGTCAGCGGCAGGGCGCCGTACGACAGCATGTTGGCGAGGCTCTGGGCCTCTTCCTGGGTGAAGCTGCCGGAGATCTCCGCGCTGCCGCCCGTGATGGACGAGCTGACGTACGGGCTGGAGACGACCTGGCCGTCCAGGACGATGCCGAACTGGTTCTGCGGCGACTGGTTCTGCGCGAGCTGGCCGGTGATCGTGGCGAACTTCTTGGAGCCGCTGGACGTGAAGTCCATCGTGACCTGCCAGCCGGCGGCCGTGGTCGTGTTGTAGATGGCCTGGGCCTTCTTGACCTCGGTGCCGTCCACGGCGGCCGGGCCGAGCAGGTACTTGTACCAGACGCCGGAGACCTGACCGCAGGCGACGGTCGACTCGGTGGCCTTGGCGCTCTTGCCCACCGTGTTCTGGACCGACTTCTTGGAGCAGTCCAGCGCGGTGTACTGGGCCTCCAGCTTGGCGTTCGCGTCACTGGCGGCGCTGCTGCCGCTCGGCGACGGGGAGGCGCTGGAGGAGGCCGAGGCGCTCGCGGACGGGGTCTCGTCGGCCTTCAGGGCGTCGGTGACGGCACGGCCCTGCGAGGTGGCGGTGTCCGAGGGGCTCGCGGAGCTCGACGCGGACGAGGAGCCGGTGGCCTTGGGTGTGGCCGAGCTCGACGGGCTGCCGGAGGCGCTGCTGGACGCGCTGGGCGAGGTGCTCGGCGTCGCGCCGGCGGAGGCCTCGGTGGCGATCACCGGGCGGAAGTACAGCTTGGCCGTGGTGCCGACCTGCTGGCGGGCTTCCTCGGAGTTCGTGCCCTTGGGGATGTTGACGATGATGTTGCGGTCGCCCTGGGTCTGAACCTCCGCTTCCGAGACACCGAGACCATTGACACGGCGGTTCATGATGTCGACCGCGGTGTCCATGTTGGTCTTGTTGATCGCGGACTCCTGGCCCTTCTCCGGGACCGCCCGGAGAGTGATGCTCGTGCCCCCCGCCAGATCGATACCGAGGCGCGGAGTGGTGTGCCCGGAGGCGAACATCCCTCCGGTGAGCGCCACGATGGCGATCAGGATGAGGGCCAGCGAACGCCCTGGCTTGCTCTGGGCACTCGCGCTCCGGCCCTTCTTAGGTGCTGCCACCTTCTCGTACTCCCTCTCGGGCCGCCGCGCGCCGGATCTGCGGGCGGGCGGCCATGACATGGTGTCGGGATCCCGTGCGAGCTGCGCGTGCTCCAGGGCGTGCGGGAACGGTCCGCACGCCCCTTGGCGCGGCTACTTCGCCTCGGACTCGCCGTCCTTCTTCTTCGGCTCTTCGTCCGACTTCGCCTCAGCGGTCACGATCTCGTCGGCCGGTTCCTCGGGCGCGTCCTTCTTGCCGAGGTCGACGGACTTGTCGTCGGAGGCGGCGGCAGCTTCGTCGGCGGAGTCGTCGGTCTCGGTGAGGGAGGAGGCGTCGTCCGGGACGACGTCGGAGTCGGACTTCAGGTCGTGCTCGACGCCGTGGACGATGCGGTTGTACTCGTCGTCCGACAGGACCGCGCCGATGGCGTTCTTGGCGAAGAGGAGATCGACGCCCGGACCGGCGTCGAGGAGGACCGTCTCTTCGTTCACTTCCTTGACCGTCGCGTAGATACCCCCGATCGTGCGGACGCCGGAGCCTGGCTGCATCTCGTTCCGCATGGACGCGGCCTGCTGCTGCTTGCGCTTGGCCGAGCGGGTCATCAGGAACATGGCCCCGATGAGCACGATGAACGGGAGAAGGGTCACGATATTCACGGGACGGAATTTCCTTCGCACGACCGCGACGGAGAGCGGCCTCATGGATGGGGGTCGTATACCGCCGACAAAGGCGGCATCGGCGGAGTCTAAGCGAGTCCGCGCGCATGGAACAACGCTCAGCATGGCACCTGGGTTCCTGACCGGGCCAATGCCGGGTCGTCACGATGCCGTCACGCCCCGAACAGGTCCTGTTGTCCGTTTCCGGTCCGCGCCGACTGCGGCGGAGTGAGGCCGAGATGTGACCAGGCGGCGGGCGTGGCGACCCGCCCGCGCGGAGTCCGCGCCAGAAGCCCTTCGCGTACGAGAAAGGGTTCGGCGACCTCTTCCACCGTCTCGCGCTCCTCCCCCACCGCGACGGCGAGCGTGGAGAGGCCGACCGGTCCGCCGCCGAACAGCTTGAGCAGGGCCTGGAGGACGGCCCGGTCCAGGCGGTCGAGGCCGCGTACGTCGACCTCGTAGACGGCGAGGGCCGCGGCGGCGATGTCCCGGGTGATCACGCCGTCGGCCTTGACCTGCGCGTAGTCGCGGACCCGGCGCAGCAGACGGTTGGCGATACGGGGTGTGCCGCGGGAGCGGCCGGCGATCTCGGCGGCGCCCTCGGCGTCGATCTCGACGTCGAGGAGGTTCGCCGAGCGGTGGATGACACGCTCCAGTTCGAGGGGTTCGTAGAACTCCATGTGCCCGGTGAAGCCGAAGCGGTCGCGCAGCGGGGGCGGCAGCAGTCCCGCGCGCGTGGTGGCACCGACCAGGGTGAACGGGGGCAGCTCCAGGGGGATGGCGGTGGCGCCGGGGCCCTTGCCGACGATGACGTCGACGCGGAAGTCCTCCATCGCCATGTAGAGCATCTCCTCGGCGGGCCGGGACATGCGGTGGATCTCGTCGAGGAAGAGGACCTCGCCCTCCTGGAGGGAGGACAGGATCGCCGCGAGGTCGCCGGCGTGCTGGATCGCGGGGCCGCTGGTGATGCGGATGGGGGCGCCCATCTCCGCCGCGATGATCATCGACAGGGTGGTCTTGCCGAGGCCGGGGGCGCCGGAGAGCAGCACGTGGTCGGCGGTGGCGCCCCGCGCGCGTGCGGCGCGCAGGACCAGGTCGAGCTGCTCGCGGACCTTCTCCTGGCCGATGAACTCGCCCAGGTCCTTGGGGCGCAGGGCGGCCTCGACGGCCTGGTCCTCACCGTCGGCGACCGAGCCCACCAGCCGCTCGGGGGCGGTCTCGTCGGTGGTGTCGTCCCAGTTCACTGACGGTCTCCTAGCGGGCGCGGTTCAGGGTCTGGAGGGCGGCCTTGAGCAGCTGGCCCACCTGGGGCGCGCCCTCGGCGGCCTCGGCCTGCGGGGTCACGGCGGCGACGGCCTCGTCGGCCTCGCGCGTGGCGTAGCCGAGCCCGATCAGGGCGGCGTGCAGCTGATCGCGCCAGCCGCCGCTGATCGGGGCGCCGATCGCCGGAGCGGTGCCCACGGGTGCGCCGAGCCGGTCCTTGAACTCCAGGAGCAGCTTCTGCGCGCCCTTCTTGCCGATGCCCGGCACGGCCATCAGCGCCTTCTCGTCACCGGCGGCAACGGCGCGGCGCAGGGCGTCCGGGGTGTGCACGGCCAGCATCGCCTGCGCGAGCCGGGGCCCGACGCCGGTCGCGGTCTGCAGCAGCTCGAAGATCTGGCGCTCGTCGTCGTCCACGAAGCCGTACAGGGTCAGCGAGTCCTCGCGGACGACGAGGGAGGTGGCGAGCTTGGCCTGCTTGCCGAGGCGGAGGGTGGAGAGCGTGTTCGGCGTGCACTGGACGGCCATGCCGACTCCGCCCACCTCGACCACCGCGGTATCGGGAGCGAGTGCGGCGACCGTGCCGCTGACGAAGGCGATCATGCGGGGCGGCCTTTCGGGGCGTTCGGTGCGTGGGCTGTTGAAGCTGCCTTGGCTGCTCGGACTGCTGCGGCCGGCCTGGCGGCCTTGCTTGCTGTGGCCGCTTGCAGGGCGACGGCCTGCTGGAGTCGGTTCTGGGCGGGGGCCCGCCAGATGTGGCAGATGGCGAGGGCGAGGGCGTCGGCCGCGTCGGCGGGCTTGGGGGGTGCGTCGAGCCGGAGCAGACGCGTCACCATGGCGCCGACCTGGGCCTTGTCGGCGCGCCCGCTGCCGGTGACGGCGGCCTTGACCTCGCTCGGGGTGTGCAGGGCGACGGGGATGCCGCGACGGGCGGCGCAGAGCATGGCGACGGCGCTGGCCTGGGCCGTACCCATCACCGTGCTCACGTTGTGCTGGCTGAACACCCGCTCCACGGCGACGAATTCGGGCCGGTGCTCGTCCAGCCACGCCTCGATGCCCTGCTCGATGGCGACGAGACGCAGTCCCAACTCGGCGTCCGCGGGCGTGCGTACGACACCGACGCCGAGCATCGTGAGCGGCCGGCCCGCGACGCCCTCGACGACACCGACACCACAGCGCGTCAGTCCGGGGTCCACCCCGAGTACCCGCACTCCGCCCCCTTCGCCTCTTCGCAGCCGAACGTGATCTTTGACTTCACGCCAGGCTATCCGCTGCCACCGACAACAGCGGCGGGCCGGGGGACGTGTGTCCCATCCGGCCCGCCGATACCGCTGAACTCGCGGCAGCGCTACGCGTCGACCTTCTCCATGACCTCGTCGCTGACGTCGAAGTTGGCGAAGACGTTCTGCACGTCGTCGCTGTCCTCCAGGGCGTCGATCAGCTTGAAGATCTTCCGGGCGCCGTCCTCGTCGAGCTCGACCTGCATGGTCGGGACGAAGTTGGCGTCGGCGGAGTCGTAGTCGATACCGGCGTCCTGGAGGGCGGTGCGGACCGCGACCAGGTCGGTGGCCTCGGAGATGACCTCGAAGGTCTCCCCCAGGTCGTTGACCTCCTCGGCGCCCGCGTCGAGCACGGCACCGAGGACGTCGTCCTCGCCCAGCTCGCCCTTGGGGACGATCACGACACCCTTGCGGTTGAAGAGGTACGAGACGGAGCCGGGGTCGGCCATGTTCCCGCCGTTGCGGGTCATGGCGACGCGGACGTCCGAGGCGGCGCGGTTGCGGTTGTCGGTGAGGCACTCGATGAGCACCGCGACGCCGTTCGGGCCGTAACCCTCGTACATGATCGTCTCGTAGTCGGCGCCACCGGCTTCGAGGCCGGCGCCGCGCTTGACCGCGGAGTCGATGTTCTTGTTCGGGACCGAGCTCTTCTTGGCCTTCTGGATGGCGTCGAAGAGCGTCGGGTTACCGGCGGGGTCGGCACCGCCGGTGCGGGCCGCGACCTCGATGTTCTTGATCATCTTCGCGAAGAGCTTGCCGCGCTTGGCGTCGATCACGGCCTTCTTGTGCTTCGTCGTAGCCCATTTAGAGTGGCCGGACATCTGCCTGTCTCCTTCGCGTAACCCAACTCTTTACGAACCCCAGGAATCCTACTAGGACCCCGGAGCCAGGTTCGCGCGCACCATGTCGACGAACAGGGAGTGCACGCGGTGGTCGCCGGTCAGTTCCGGGTGGAACGACGTGGCGAGCGCGTTGCCCTGGCGGACCGCGACGATGTGGCCGTCGTGCTCGGCGAGCACCTCGGTCTCGGCGCCGACCGACTCGACCCAGGGGGCGCGGATGAACACGCCCTCTACAGGATCGCCTTCGACGCCCTTCACGTCGACCGTCGCTTCGAAGGACTCGTTCTGACGTCCGAAGGCGTTGCGGCGCACGATCATGTCGATGCCGCCGATCGTCTCCTGGCCCGAGCGCGGGTCGAGGATCTTGTCGGCGAGCATGATCATGCCGGCGCAGGTGCCGTAGACGGGCAGGCCGGCACGCACGCGTGCACGCAGGGGATCCATCAGCCCGAAGAGGACGGCCAGCTTGGAGATGGTGGTGGACTCACCGCCGGGGATGACCAGGCCGTCGACCTCGGCGAGTTCTTCGGGGCGCCTGACCTGCCTGGCCACGGCGTCGGCCGCGGCCAGGGCGATCAGGTGCTCCCGTACGTCGCCCTGGAGGGCCAGGACGCCTATGACAGGGGCTGTCTCGCTCATCTACGGGACTACCAGCCGCGGTTGGCGTAGCGCTCGGCCTCGGGGAGGGTGTCGCAGTTGATGCCGACCATGGCCTCGCCGAGGTTGCGGGACGCGTCCGCGATGATCTTCGGGTCGTCGTAGAAGGTGGTCGCCTTCACGATGGCGGCGGCGCGCTTGGCCGGGTCGCCGGACTTGAAGATGCCGGAGCCGACGAAGACGCCCTCGGCACCGAGCTGGCGCATGAGCGCGGCGTCGGCGGGGGTGGCGACACCGCCGGCGGAGAACAGGACGACCGGGAGCTTGCCGAGTTCGGCGACCTCCTTGACGATCTCGTACGGGGCGCGCAGCTCCTTGGCGGCGGCGTACAGCTCGTTGTTGTCGTAGCCGCGCAGGCGGGCTATCTCGTTCTTGATCTGGCGCAGGTGGCGGACCGCCTCTACGACGTTGCCCGTACCGGCCTCGCCCTTGGAGCGGATCATCGCGGCGCCCTCGGCGATGCGGCGCAGGGCCTCGCCGAGGTTGGTGGCACCGCAGACGAAGGGGGTCGTGAAGGCCCACTTGTCGGAGTGGTTGACCTCGTCGGCCGGGGTGAGGACCTCGGACTCGTCGATGTAGTCGACGCCGAGGGACTGCAGCACCTGGGCCTCGACGAAGTGGCCGATGCGGGACTTCGCCATGACCGGGATGGAGACGGCCTCGATGATGCCCTCGATCATGTCCGGGTCGGACATCCGGGCCACGCCGCCGTCCTTGCGGATGTCGGCCGGGACCCGCTCCAGGGCCATCACGGCGACGGCGCCCGCGTCCTCGGCGATCTTCGCCTGATCCGGCGTGACGACGTCCATGATCACGCCGCCCTTGAGCTGCTCGGCCATGCCGCGCTTCACGCGCGCGGTGCCGGTCTCGGGGGTCTGGTTTTCGGAGAACGTGCTGGACACGGGTGACCTCACTCGGTGAAAGAGGGTTTCTGCACCACCGAGGAAACGCGAGTGGACCAGTCCACTGCAAGGGCCAATGGGTAGGCGGTGGATCCTTTTCGCGTGCGAGAGACCGCGCGATCGCCCCGAACAGGCCTTACGCCGCCCGGTCCACCAGCGCCGCCGGCGGCTCGTCGTCCATCTCGAAGGCCATCGGGAACGGGGCGTGTCCTGCCAGGTGGAACCAGCGGACCTTGCGGTGGTCGCGCAGGCGGCGGGCCGCGCCGACCGCGTCGTTGTGGAAACGCCGGGCCATCGGCACGCGGCGTACGGCCTCGGTGAGTTCGTGGGCCGCGGAGTCCCCGCCGGGGGCCTCGCGCACGACCTCCACCTGCTGGGCCTCCGCGAAGACGGCCCGCAGCGCCTGGCTCAGGTCGCTCTCGGCGACCTCCCGCTGCTCCTCCTCCGCCTGCCTCGCCGCGTGCGCTGCCTCGTACAGGACGATCGAGGCGGCCGGGTCGAGGACGCCGGAGGTCGCCAGCTCCTGTGCCACGGAGGCCCTGCGGAGCAGCTGGGCGTCAAGTGCCGCGCGGGCGGCGTCGATCCGGGCGTGCAGGCGGTCCAGGCGTCCTGCGGTCCAACTCAGGTAGAGGCCGATCGCCACGAGAACGACGAGGATCCAGATCAAGGTAGCGCTCACGCGCCGCACCCTACGCTCTGCGGGTTCAGCGTTGTGACGTGCGGGGTGTCGAGGCGGTGTGCGGGTGCGGGTGCGGGGTGTTGGCGTGGCCGTCGTCCTGGGGGCTGCCGCCCCCAACATCGTCACCGGGCGGCCCTCACCCTCCTGCGCCCCGGCGGCCTCCTCCTGCTGGAGGCCCCCCGCCCCCGCGTGGACGCCCTGCGCG